>PLTL01000027.1:17098-17385 GCA_003164475.1 Candidatus Dormiibacterota bacterium
TCGAACCGCCCGTAGAAGAAGTCGACGCGGGCGGCGTTCGTCCAGGACGCGGTGGGGTAGACCTCAGCGTGGTCGATGGAGGGGTTGCTGCTCACGAAGAGGAGCGGCGCCGCCTTCAGGTGGCCGCTCCAGGGTTCGGGGACCTGGAAGGCGGCGACGTGGTGCGTCTGGGAGGCGACGATGGTGCTGCACGCGAGCCGTTCGCCCTCACGGCAGCGATCCACCACCGGGCAACGGGTGATCGCGCTGAGAAGGTCGGCCGCAGTCATGCGCCGCCATTGTCCGCC
>PLTL01000242.1 GCA_003164475.1 Candidatus Dormiibacterota bacterium
TCCGCCCCGAGTTCCTCAACCGGGTCGATGCGGTGGTCGTCTTCCACCGTCTGCGCACCAATGAGACGCGGCAGATCGTGGACCTCATGCTGGTGCGGGTAAGGGAGCACCTCCAGCGTCAGGGGCTCAGCCTGCTGGTCACCGACCAGGCCAAGGACCTCCTGGCGGAGCGTGGCTTCGACCGTCAGTTCGGGGCCCGGCCACTTCGCCGGGTGATCCAGGCCGAGATCGAGGATCCGCTCAGTGAGGAACTTCTGCGCGTCGAGTTCTCACCCGGGGACCTGGTGACCATCGACGTCGAGGAAGGGAACATCCGCACCAATGTGGTGCCCGGTCCGCCGCCGCCGGTTGAGGCCACTGAGGAGCTGTCTCCCGCCCCCGAGCCGGCCGGGGCGGGTGCCGCCGGTCCGGGTGGCGGCGACGGTGGCGGTCCGGCCTGATCCCCAGGCGGAGAATGACGCCACGGCCGAGGTAAGGCTCGGCGTGACTGAGACCTCGCCGCCGTCGAGACGGCGGGCCTCGCGCATCGCCAGGCTGGTCGGGATGTCCCTGGGCGCGGTCCTGGGAACCCTCTACGGGGCGGTGCTGATCAACACCCTGCGCGGGCCGCTGTGGACCTGGCAGGGCGCCACCATCGTGCTGGCGCTCGGGCTGGGGCTGGGCTGCGGGATCGGATACGTGCTCGGTCCGGCTCTGAGCGTTCGTCCCTATGCCTGGGCCGAGGAGGAACTGGCCACCATCCCCCTCTCCGAGCTGGTGGGTTCGGTGGCCGGGGTCCTGGTGGCGTTGGCGATCGCCGCCCTGGTGGCCCTGATCCTCTCCGGCGTGCCGGTGGTGGGCTGGCTGGTGGCGCTGGCGGTGGCGGCGGTCCTGGTTCCGTTGGGCTTCTCCCTGGGCCGGCGCCGCCGTCGCGAACTGGCCCGGATCGGGATCCCGCTGGGGGTTGGTGGGCCGCCACTGGCCCGGGTGGTGGTCGACACCAGCGCCGTTATCGACGGGCGGTTGCTGGACCTGGCCCGGGCGGGCTTCTGCCTCTACGAGCTGCTGGTTCCGCAGTTCGTCCTTGCCGAGCTGCAGTCGGTGGCCGACTCCGCCGACCCGATCCGGCGAGCTCGCGGTCGGCGGGGGCTGGCGATGCTGGAAGAGCTGCGCGCCTTGCCGTCGCTGGAGCTCCAGTTTCCCCAGGCCGACTATCCTTCGATGCCCGACGTGGACGCCCGGCTGGTGCGGTTGGCCCGCGAGCAGGGCGCGGCCATCCTGACCGTCGACTTCAATCTCGACCGGGTGGCCCAGATCGAGGGACTCGCCGTGCTCAACCTCAATCAGCTGGCAACCTCACTCCGTCCGGCCCTGGTCCCCGGTGAGAAGCTGGCGGTGGACGTGGTCAAGGAGGGCCGTGAGCCGGACCAGGGAGTTGGGTACATGGACGACGGCACCATGCTGGTGGTCGAGGGGGGCCGCACTCATCTCGGCGAGCGGGTCACCGTGACGGTGCGCAGCGTGATCCAGACCAGCTCGGGTCGGATGGTCTTCGTGCAGGCGGACGAGGGGGTGGAGGGGGGCGCGCCGTCGGTCGCCAAGCCGCGGCGGCGCGCCCGTCCATCCGCGCGCGGCGAGTCCTGAGTCATGAGGGAGGGAGCGGGCGCCACGGCGCTGGTGCCGGCGGCTGGCGCCGGGGCCCGGTTCGGCGGCGCCAAGCTCTGGGCTGATCTCAGTGGGCAGCCGGTCCTGGCCTGGGTGCTTCAGGCGCTCGGGGACCCCGCCAGCGGGGTCGACGAGTTGGTGGTGGTGATCGACTCGACGGAGCACCGTCGGGTGATGGAGCTGGCCTCGACAGCCGCTCCCCGGCTCGGATGCCGGTGCACGGAAGGTGGCAGCCGCCGCCAGGAGTCGGTGGAGCGAGGCCTCCGGCTCTGCTCTCGCGAGATGGTCCTGGTCCACGACGGTGCCCGGCCGGGAGTGACCGCCGAGCTCTGCGCCCGGGTGCTCAGGTCCGCCCGTGAATGGGGGAGTGCCAGCGCATGCCTACCGGTCGCCGACAGCACCGCTCGGCTCCTCGGCGGGCGGCTGGGTGAGGTCCTGACCCGTTCCGAGCTGACCGCGATCCAGACGCCGCAGGCCTTCCGCCGCGAGATCCTGCAGCGGGCCCATCGCGAGGCGGCAGAGGCGGGACGCGACGCCGATGACGACGCTGCCCTGGTGCTGGCACTGGGCGAGCCGGTGGCCGCCGTCCTGGGCGATCCCCGCAACCTCAAGGTCACCCGCATCGAGGACCTGTTGGCACTGCGCGCCTGGCTGAGCGCCAGCGCCTGGGCTCGCCCGTGACGGCCCGGCGGTTCCCTGGGGTGGGGCTGGGCGTGGACGTGCACCGTCTCGGCGCTCCCGGGCCGTTGCGAATCGGAGGGGTCGAGATCGACCACCCTACCGGGCTGGTGGGACACTCGGACGGTGACGTGCTCTGCCATGCCGTCGCCGACGCCCTGCTGGGAGCCGCGGGGCTGGGCGATCTGGGTGAGCACTTCCCCTCCAGCGACGAGCACTGGCGGGGGGCCTCGTCGTTGGAGTTGCTGCGTCTGGTCGGCGAGCTCCTGCGCGGGGCGGGGATCGAGGTCCGGGGGGTGGACGCCACGGTGGTGGCCGAAGCGCCGCGACTGGCGCCCCACCGGCTCGCCATGGTTGAGGCTATGGCCGGTGCTCTCGGGCTGGAGGATGCCCTGATCTCGGTTAAGGCGAAGTCCAGCGACGGCCTGGGCCTGACCGGAGGCGGGGAGGGGTTGGCGGCTCTGGCGGTGGCCCGGGTGGCTGGCGTCGGCCAGCGTGACCCGGAATAACATAGGTCGCCGATGCCGATCCGCCTCTACAACAGCCTCAGTCAGCGGACCGAGGAGCTCAGGCCGCTGCAACCCGGCCTGGTGAAGATGTACACTTGCGGGCCGACCGTCCACGACCGGGCCCACATCGGCAACTTCCGCACCTACCTCGCCGAGGACCTGCTCCGGAGGCATCTGGAGGCGCGGGGGCTGAAGGTCCAGCAGGTGATGAACATCACCGATGTCGACGACAAGATCATCGCCAAGGCCACCGCTCAGGGCCTCAGCCTCGCCGCCTTCACCGCCCCCTACGGAGAGGCGTTCTTCGCCGATCTGCAGCAGTTGCGGATCGAGCCTGCCCAGGAATTCCCTCGGGCCACCGAGTACGTGAGCCAGATGGTGGCCCTGGCGGAGCTGCTGGTGGAGACCGGCCACGCCTACCTGACCGACGGCTCGGTCTACTTTCGGGTCGCCTCGTTCCCCAACTATGGGCGGCTGTCGCGTCTGGAGGTGACGGGGCTGCGTGCGGGGGGCAGCGGGCGGATCGACTCCGACGAATACGAGTCGAAGGAAGCGGTCCGGGACTTCGCCCTCTGGAAGGCGGCCCAGGAGGGCGACCTCGCCGCCTGGCCGTCACCATTCGGTCGGGGCCGCCCGGGTTGGCATCTGGAGTGCTCGGCGATGTCGATGGNNCTGGAGTGCTCGGCGATGGCCATGGCGCTGCTGGGACCCTCCTTCGACGTCCACTGTGGGGGCGTCGACAACAAGTTCCCTCACCATGAGAACGAGATTGCCCAGTCGGAGGCCGCCACGGGCAAGCCTCTGGCCCAACTCTGGTTCCACGTGGAGCACCTGCTGGTGGAGGGGGGGAAGATGGCCAAGTCCCAGGGCAACTTCGTCACCCTGCCGGCACTGCGCGAGCGCGGCCACAGTCCCCTTACGGTCCGCTACCACCTGCTCAGCAATACCCACTACCGGCAGAAGCTTCACTTCCGCGAGGAGGATCTGATCGGGGCCGCCGAGTCCCTAGAGCGTCTGGCCACCTTCTGGCGGCGCTGCTCCGACGCCCAACGCGGCGAGCTCAAGACCGCCGGCTCGGGTGACCCCCTGGCCGCGGCGGCCCAGCGGGCCAGCGACCGCTTCGATGCAGCCCTGGACGACGACCTCAACCTGCCCAGCGCGGTTGGCTCGCTCCATGACCTGGTCCGGGAGGGGAACCGGCTACTGGACGAGGGCCGGGCCGGCGGCCATGGCTGCGCCGCCGCCCTGGTTGCTCTGCGCGGAGCGGACAGCCGTCTGGCTGTGATCGAGCGGTCGGCCGTGAGCGAGGGCCTGCAGCTGAGTCCGGAGGAGCAGCAAGCCCTGGCGCGACGGGAGGAGGCCCGCCGCAGCGGGCACTTCTCGAAGGCGGACCGGATCCGCGACCAGCTCCTGGAGCGGGGGATCGTGGTCGAGGACACCAAGGAAGGCACCCGCTGGCATCGACTCTGATGCCGGAGGTGCTGTATGGGCGCAACCCGGTTCTGGAGGCACTGCGGGCGGGGAGGCGGATCCGCCGCCTGCTCCTGGCACCTGGGCTGAGCGCCGACCAGCGGCTGGCGGAGATCATGGAGCGCGCCGGCGCGGCAGGTGTGGCGCAGGAGCTCACCCCCAGGGGCCGGCTCGACGACGTTGCCCACACCGAGCACCACCAGGGGGTTGCCGCCTACTTTGATGCCCGCCAGCTGGCGACGGGCGAGGCCCTGGGCCGGCTGGCGAGTTCCGGTACCCCCGGCTGGCCCCCGGTCTTCCTGTGCTTGGACGAGGTCCAGGACCCCCAGAACTTGGGTTCGCTGACCCGTAGCGCTGAGGCCCTGGGGGTTACCGCCATCGTGCTGCCCCGACACCGGACCGCTCCGCCGTCCGCCGCCGCGGCCAAGGCGAGCGCCGGGGCGATCGAGCACGTGCGGCTGGTCCGAGTGGCCAACCTGGCCCAGACTCTCAGGGAGCTTCGGCAGCTGGGGGTGATGGTGCTGGGGATGGACGCCGGGTCGACCCAGAGCTGCGACGAGGTGGACCTCGTCCAGCCGCTGGCGCTGGTGGTGGGGGCTGAGGGAGCCGGGCTGCGCCCCCTGACCAGGCACAACTGCGATCTGCTGGTGTCCATTCCGATGGGAGGCAAGGTCCAGTCACTCAACGCCTCGGTAGCCGGCTCGCTCCTCCTTTACGAGGTGGCGAGGCAGCGCCGATTCGCCTACCCGGGCAGAGGGCAGGCGCAGGGCTGAGGTGAGTCTCGGCTTCCTATACTGCCGGAGCTCGGCCGATGTAGCTCAGTGGTAGAGCGGCTGTTTTGTAAACAGCGGGTCGGGAGTTCGAATCTCCCCGTCGGCTCCAGCAATACAAAGCAGACCAGATAACCATCCATTCCGGGGTGGTCCGGGGTGCGCACAACGTCGGCGGGCCTCAAGGCCGCCCTGTACCCCGCGACTCTGCTGGACTTAGCGCGGAAGCAGGACTTCCTCGACGGTGTCATGCCCAGCCCAATTGTGTCCTTGCCTCGTGCTCTGCTCGTCGCCGGCATCTTCACCGTGGGGCTGCTGCTGGTGGCGGCGTTCCTGTTCTCGCGGCCGGACTGGGTCGGATAGGCGGATTTGGCAGGGTGCCGTTGAGACGGCCAGAGACGCAAGCCATGCCGGTCGGCAGGATTGTTCCGCGTCCACCAGCCACGGCTGCCCACGAGGGACGTCCTGCTTGCTGACCTCGGCTCTACTGAGAAGCTCAGAACTGTTGCGGCGCGTGCGGCGTGGCTACTAGTGGTCTCAGCGGCGTCTTGGCCAGGAATGCGGCCACGCCTGCGAGTCGTGGGCCGATGATCACATACAAGCAGATGGCAGTGACTGCCCCCAGGCCTAGACCGGCGAGGACGTCGCCGGGGTAGTGGGCGCCAACGTACACCCGGTCGAACGCCAGTGTTAGTCCGGCAGCGGCCGCCCCCAGCCCCAGCCGCCAGTTGTAGAGCAGCACGCCCGCGATGACCGCGCCAGCGACGACGGCATGATCGCTGGGCATTGAGAAGTCGCTGGCCCTGGGGACCAGAACCAGCACATGGTGGAGCGCCTGGTACGGCCGGCGCTCAGCGATCACGGTCGAGATTGGTTGGTTGAGCAAGAAGCCGACCACGGCAGCGATGCCGGCTGACAGAGAGGCGCCAACCTTGCGCGGTGAGTCGCTCCTGGCCAGAAACCACCCGGCGACCAGAACCATTCCCAGAACCACCAGGCCGCCCGCCACTGCGTAGGCCGCAGCCATCCCGTGCGCCCAGACCGTGTGCCTGGCGATCGAGTTGAGATCGAGGTACCAGCGCGTGTTCCAGTTCATGAGCCCCATCTTCGCAACTCCCGGGTGACCCTTCCCTCTTCCGGATGGGCGCTGCACGTCGGGCTGCTGAACTCTCCCACGGTCTTCTCGGCTCGGGACCGTCTGTCGGCCGGACCGTGGCGGACTAGCTTTGGTCCCCTTCCAGTGCCCTGCCGTCGGTCCCCGGTGGACCGGACCTCAACCTCTTACGGCGACAGAGCTGCCACGCAGCTCCAGCGGCTCCCGGTATGCGGCTTGCGCCTGGGCACGGGTCAGGTCGTGGTTCACCACGAGCTGATTCAGGACGTGCAGCTGACGCAGCTTGGCCAGGGCGAGGTGGTGCAGGGGACCGTCGGCGGAAGGTGCCTGAGGATGGGCGGCCACGCCGGAGGTCGTCCTCCTGGCTCGCGTCCAGCCCGGGCACTACCCATCTGAGCTTGCCCGGCGGCAACTTCGGGCGCGCGCCGTGGCGGGGCTCCAGACAGGGTCGCTAACGGCCACAGTGGCCTTGCGAAGGTGGCACGGTCGGCCCAAGTACGGGGCCGGGCCCTATTCCTCCGGACTAACCTCAGAATTTCGTTAAGGAG
>PLTL01000274.1 GCA_003164475.1 Candidatus Dormiibacterota bacterium
CTCGGCTTCCTGGCCACCCTGGTGATGCGTGAGCTCCCGCTGCGGAGCAGTCACCGGGAGGAGCGGGAGGTGGAGGTCCAGGCGGCGACGGAGGAGCCGGAGATGGCCACGCTGGCGTGAGCCCGGCCGGGTCAGGGTTATGTCGCCCGGCACCCACCACGGGCCGGCCAACCGCGATCGAGGCCGGCAGGACCCCGCCTTCGCGCCCGACTGGTCAACCGGGCGACGACCACAGCGGGCGGACGTCGTAGATCGTGTAATGGGCGGTCTGCACGAGCACGCTGAGGTTCTGAGCTCGATACCAAGCCTCGTTTGCCACGATCAAGTTGACGTCCACGGGCTCGAACTCCACATACGACACTTTGTACTCCCTCAGCAGGGATCCCAGGTCGCAGGTGCCCGCCTGCGGACACCCGGCATACATGGCCTGCACCGCCTGGTAACGGGCCTCGAGGGGCTGCCCCTCGCTCGCCGGCCATGCGTCCCAGCCCAGGACGGATGTGCGACCGGCAAGGGCGATCACAGGGTCGTTGGGCTGACCCTCGGTCAAGAACACCGCGCTGGGGCTCGTCCCCGCCTCCACGGCAGTCGCCACTGTCTGGGCCTCGGGAAACTCCCACACCGATCGCGCCGAGACCCGCGGACCCGCCGACAGGGAGCTCTGTCCGCGCACCGCGGCCAAGGTCGCGAGCATGCCCGTCGCCACCAGGCTGACCAGAAGCACGGCGGCGGCGGCTCGCCACAGCTTGCGACCGCTCACCGTCAGGATCCAGGCAACCGGTATGGCCGCTCCGAGGTACCAGAACTGGAACAGCTTGGTGTTGTCCCATGCTGATGGTTGGGTGATCACCACGTTGGCAAACGCGAAGAGGAGAAAGAAAGGCACCATGAAGCGCACGAGCCCCAGCTCTCTCGCCTGAGCGGCCCACCCGCCCGGTCCCCGCAACCTGATGGCGGCAATCACGGCGCAGAGGGGAATGAAGACGCCGGTGTTGGCCAGCCAGAAGCCGACCACGCCAGAGTAGAAGCCGGGGGTCGTGAGCGTCCTCACCGCATAGGTGACCACCTCGCTCACGGTGGCGCCGGGGACGTACAGCGCTGTGCACTGCGGTGTCCCGGCGATCTGGGGCCCCGCGCAGGGCACCCCGGAATGGGAGAGCCAGCCAAGGTCGATCTGAGGGAACTCGTCGTACCCACCGGGGTTGTTTAGAGCGCCGTGCGGGCCCCCCACCACCAGTAACAGAGGTCCCGTCCCCAACACGAGCAGCGGCGCCAAGAACGCCATGAGTCCTCGCCACCAGCGCGCCCACAGCAACCAGACGGCAACGATGCCCGTCACAGCGAGGAAGCTCAGCGGATTGAAGAGGGGCACCAGTCCGGTCACTGCCCCCGCCGCCACCAGCAGCGGCACCTCTCGGCGACGCAAGCCTGCCCAGGCCAGCGAAACCGCGAGCGCCACGACCCCCATGCCATACGCGAAGTCCCGTTGCGGAAGCCAGAACGTGAGAAGCGGCTCCCACCACACCAGGTCGGGCAACGAAGGGGCCGTGAGCACCCCAGTGAAGGGCTCTCCGTCGTAGTACCTGGGAATGTGCAGCAGCTCGTCGGGCAGATGCACCACGACCTTGAGGGCCGTGAGCGGCGTCGACGCACTCACCTCGGCACAGTCGGCAGCGGTCACGCTGTGCGTCGTGTTTGCAAGCTGCTCGCAGCCGTCCTGGTAGAGCCCAACGAACCCGAGGCTGCCACCGAACAGCACGAGGACGAGCCCCACGGTTGCCGCCAGCTCGCGCCGCCCGACCACGCGCCACGCTGCATACCAGATGAGAACCGCGGCGGCTAACGCCACGGCCAGTGACGACATGTCGAGCGCCCCCCAGAGGCTCTGCCCGAGGGTCTCGAGGAGTGCCGGTTGAAAATCGACCAGGAAGGGGTAGTGGAGAGCCGCACCCGACACCTCGGGGTCGAGCGGCGGCAGATTCTGGCCCAAGAGATAGCTCTGGGCGATGCTCGCGTGCAGTGACCAGTCCGACCAGACTGGACTGGAGAACGACACCACGCCGCCGGCGCCAACCTCAAGGGCGTGGCTGAAGAGGACCCAGAAGAGCAGGGCAACAGTGCCGAGAACCACCACGCGCCACACCAGGCCGACCGAGCTGAACATCGGCAGAGCTCGGGCTCGCAGCGTCGCGGCGATCTCACCCATGTGGGCGACCCACGCCCCACGGCGCAGGAAAATTCCGACCGCGATGATCAGCAGGGGTCCGCCCAGCGCGGTGATCGGACTGATCCCGATCCACAGGCTCCCAACAAACGAGACGCAGGTCGACGCGAGGACACCCACCAGCAGGGCCGCCGCGCAGCGCTCGATCCGGGCCCAGTCGAACGGGATCGCATCGACGATCACGAGGCCGGCCAACAGGACCAGCAGCCAGTAGGCCGTCACGTGGACCAGCACGATCATCGCTGCGGGGCTCTTTTCGTCAGCACATCCGGCCCACTGACCCGGGTCAGCCGGGTACCAGGCGGAGGGCCTCCGCCATGCTCTCCGCCATGGCGAAGGGGCGCCACCGGGTCTCCGTCCACGTGCGGCCTCTGCGTAGCCAGATCCCCGGGATCCCCATCTCCACGGCCGCGGCGATGTCCGCCTCGGGGCTGTCGCCAACCAGCCACGCCGTGTCGATCTTGCAGCCCGCCTGCCGGGCCGCGGCCTCGAAGATGCGCCGATCGGGCTTGCTGACACCCAGCACGTCCGAGATGACCACGACGTCCACCAGCGGAAGCAGCCCGCATCGCTCCATCTTGACCTGCTGCGAGGGAGGCCCGTTGGTGACGATGGCGACCCTCCAGCCGCCACGACGCAGACCTGCCAGCCGCCACGCGACCTCGGGGTCGACGGCCGGCACGAAGGCTGGGTACTCGCTGCGGTATCGCTCGACGAGCTGCGTCACCGGGGCATCGATGTCCCACCGAGCCCGGACCTCCTCGAAGATCGGCTCTCGAGCGCGCATCCCGTCGTGGTCGATGGCCACCAGCCATTCGACATCCTCGCGGCCGCGTCCGAGCGCCCCTGCAAAGTGCTCGGCCCAGGCTCGGTAGCCGGCCGCCCGGTCGATCAGGGT
>PLTL01000176.1 GCA_003164475.1 Candidatus Dormiibacterota bacterium
GTCGTCGGGGTCGACGCCGTGATGGGCGGCCCAGGCGAGGAAGGGGGCGGCATCCATTGGCTCGATGCTACGGCAGGGGCGGGATGGGGGCGGGCCCGGTAGGGGAGGTTTCCTGGCTACCAGGGCCGCCGCCGGCGGCGCGTGTCCGTGACCCTCTGGACCGCGATGCCCCGCGCTGTCAGCTTGTAGAACACGGCGTGGTAGGGGGGCACGGACATGACGTGCTGCCCGGGACGGCCTTCGACCCTTCGGTGCATCTCTGGGAAGGGCGTCTCCGCCAGTCCCTCGATGGCGGTGATGACGCGCAAGGCCTGCCGCGGCGCTCGTTGGGCGATCCGGTCGATGTCCTGAAGCGCCCTGCGGGTCAGACCGAGCTGCACGCCTGGGACCTTACCCGACGGAGAGAGAGCTATTGGAGCCCGCCCCGCTCCTGTTCCTGCATCCGCCGCTCGACGATGGCACGCGCCTCGTCGAGTGGATGCAGCTCCAGCTCGCCCCGCTCCAGCTGCCCGCTCATCTCGTCGAGCTCGGCCACGAACTCGGGATCGGCGAGCATTTCCTCGAGGTAGCTGTCGAAGGGGTCGGGGCCGAGGTGCGGCGCCGTGGCCACTTACTGACGGTCTCCGCAAGCAGCGCCGATGAGGGCGACGAACCCGGCCGCGGCGATGCCTCCGAGGAGGATCCAGCCGAAGGACTCGCCCGGCTTGTTCCCGTCCAGGCGGGTGCCAACCGCGGAGCCGATCCGGTAGCCGGTCTCCACCTGGTAGTCGGGATCGCAGAGGTCGCCGCACGGCCACGCCGGCTGCATTGGCCACGTGCTCTCAAGCATGGGTCCACGCTAGCACGTGCTGGCCGTCCCGGAGGGAGATGGGCCCGGGTCCGGCAAGGGGCGGGGGACGACGAGTGTCCCCGACCCTCGGCAGGGTCACCGTCGGCGTCGGCGAGGATGTCGGCGGCTATGGCTACGGGGCAGGCCGAGCCGTCGTCGGAGGTAGGCGACGAGAGTCCGCGTCGAGGTGAGGAAGGCCGCTCCGGCGGCGCCCCAGAAGACGGGGCTGCCGGCGATCACCCCGGCTACAACGCTGCCCGCGGCGATGAGGACCAGGCCACCGAGGGCGCCGGGGTGCTGCCACGGGCCCACCGGGGGCTCGGAGAGGTGCTTCACCTTAAAAGCTATACAGCAGCCAGCGACGATGCCCAGACCGCGCCCGCGATTGCGCGCGCGTCGAGGAGCCTGAGCACCCTGAAACCGAACGGCTGATCTGGGCGTCGGCCTCCGACACCCACTGATCGAGGGTCGGCTGTCGGTGTCCTTATAGAAAAGGAGGGTTTCCTATAAACTGATCGGGTGGCTCCCCGAGACCGCGACGACGACCTGGCCCAGGCCATGGTCGCCGCCGACCGCCACGAGGTCAGCCGGTCGCGCCGCTCCCGGGCCCACCCCGCCGCCGCGGTGGTCGGCTACGTGCGGGTCTCCACCGAGGAGCAGGGCGACGCCGGCGCCGGCCTGGAGGCCCAGCGCCAGGCCATCCGCGCCGCCTGCGCGGCCCGGCAGTGGTCTCTGGTGGCCATCCACCAGGACGTCGCCAGCGGGCGGTCCCTGGAGCGACGCCCCGGTCTCGCAGACGCCCTGGCGGCGATCGCCGCGGGCGAGGCCGCGGGCCTGGTGGTGGCCAAGCTCGACCGGCTCTCGCGCTCGGTGATCGACGCCGCCCAGACCATCGAGCAGGCCCGGCGCGAGGGCTGGAACCTGGTCGCCCTCGACCTCGGCGTCGACTTCTCGACCGCCGCCGGCGAGGCGATGGCCCACATGACCGCGGTCTTCGCCCAGCTCGAGCGGCGGCTGATCGGGGAGCGGACCCGGGCCGCCCTGGCGGTGAAGAAGGCGCAGGGGGTGCGCCTGGGCCGGCCCCCCGCGCTGTCGCTACGCGTGCGCCGGCGCATCGTCGCCCTGCACCACCGCGGCGCCGGCTGGAGCGCGATCGCCGAGCAGCTGAACCGCGACCGGGTGCCCACCGCCCACGGCGGCAGCCGCTGGTACCCGGCCACCGTGCGAGCAGTGGTGACCTCCGCCGCTCCGGGGCTCGTCATTGGAACTCGGAGCCGGCCCCCCCGCTGATCCCCCGCGGTGGGCGCTGAGAGGCCGCAAAGGATGCGGTTCTCCCCCGAACACTGTCGCTCGAGGTCGTCACCGCCGATTCGGCGTCATCGGCACAAGACACTGGGGGTTTGCCGGATACTCGTGGCAATAAGAAGATGTGGGAGATGTGCACCCCGTATCCGCTGAAGGGTCCCTGAGGCTGAATCGTTCTGAGCCGGGGCTGGATGCTACCCAGAATCGGTTCCAGGCTATCTATGAGGCGGAGCTGGACCACCTCCTCGCCCTCTGTACCCTACTCGTCGGAGGTCGAACAGCCGGGGAGGACCTCGCCCAGTCGATCTTCGCAGAGGCGCTGCAGCGTGAGCGAAGGGAGCCTGGGTATCTTCGCGACCCTGTCTGGCCGTGGCTGAGGACTGTCGCTGTCCGCTTGGCCTCGCGACAGCGGGCACGGTTACGCAGTGAGTTAGCGCGTCTCCATCTCGTTGGCAAGGACGTCCCGGACGACGCCTGGGACCGCCAGTCCATCGACGTCGTGCGGGCCCTGCGTCGCCTTCCTCCGAGGATGCGCACATGCACCGTACTTGCCTACTTCGAGGACCAGAGTACCGAGGTTGTCGCCGCCACGCTGGGTTGCTCAACCAAGACGGTGGAGAACCAGTTGCGTGAGAGCCGCCAGCGGCTCCGGGGCTTGCTCGGAGCTACCTACAGGGATGCGGGTGATGAGTAAGCCGAGGTCGGAAATCGATGAATCCACGCTGCGTACCCTCCTGCGGCACACGGCGAGAGACATCGCCCATTCGAGGAAGCCTATGTTGAGACTGGCCCGAGGTGGTTTCAATGGGCTGCTGATGAGTGCATCGGTCGTCGTGGGGCTCGGAGGGCTATTCTGGCTCTTGGGCGCCATCTTCTCTATGGCAAACGGCGAAGTGGACGGCTTTCCCCTGGGATTTGGGGGGGTGGTGTGTGGCCTCACCCTCTTCGCGGTTAGCGTCGGATTGATGAGACTGGCAAGGGGTCCAGACCGAGCTTGGGGCCAGGCCAGCAAGGGAGGAGTGCAGGTGGGTCGACGAACTCTTTCGACAATCGTGCTGGTCGTGTCCATAGTCGTGATTTACGCAGGCGCCTCAGGCTTGATATTCGCTCTCCTTTCTCTCTTCACCCACTACTCAGATCCCCAAGGCGTCTCCCAGGTGGCCTGGGGAATCCCGGAACTTGCCATCGGACTGGCAGGCATACAGGCCTCGAGGTACCTACGGCGACGCTGACCTTTGTGCTTGGCGCCACACGTAGGTCGAGAACTGCCGCGGCAAAGATCCGCGAGGGGGTCCTCACAGGAGGGCTTCTTCTTCGACTCCGTCATGGAACCGGAGGTGTGGCTACGTCGAAGAAGAAGCGCCCGACCCGCACCAACGCACCTACGGCCACTATCGTGGCGGCGCGGCTGGCCCAAGGGGGAGCGAGAAGCGCCGTCACGCCCACCACCGCGAGGAGAATCGGGACCCAGAGGGGGAAGCCCCTGGTGACGAAGACGGCGGCCGCAGCTGCGCCGCCCAGAGGAGCGACCGAAAGGAGTCTCCATGCCCAGGTGCGGGCATCTTCCTGGTTCTCGCGCCTGGCCTGCCGAAATGTAGCGGCGTCGGCTTCCGACGGCTGTGAGCTGCGGCGGCCGAACATTAGATCCATCATGCCACCGCTAAGCTAAGCTAAGAGGTGTGCGGCGTCGTAGCGAGGGTTCAAGATGGCCGTTTCCCCCGAGCCGCAACCTCGCGCGGCCTGCTAGACGCCAAGGCGGCCACATTGGGGGGCAAAGCCGCACCACTGTGCGGTGAATCAGCGGCGCGGTCGAGGGCGATCAGGGCATTCCCCAGATCTCCCGCGACCGTGAGGCCCCGGCCCCCGGCTTCTTGTAAGCCGGAGGCCGGAGTCAGGATTAGATCAGGCGGACCAAAAGACCTGATGAGTCCCGTTTCCGAACAGGTTGATGTTGAGGAAGTAGGGAATAACGACTCCGTTGGGAGGCGAGTTCTCAGTGAAGGCCCCGTCATCGTTCCATACCATGTAGTTCGGCAGCTTCGAGCCATTACCCGACACACCACACACAAAGTCCTCCAACCCGGGTTGCTGGCTGCAGGTTGGGTAGGCTCCCCACACATACGCCCACGACCCGTTGTACTGCCAGTCCCCCGACATGTCCATCGTGTAGCCGACGGTCTGGAACCCCACGTTTACGTATTGGACGACATAGCCATTGGACGCCGCCACCGCCTCAGATGTCGCTGCACCTACGCCGGCTGTGGTCGGCCCCATCGCCAAAGGTGCGGCTGCACCTATGGTCACTGTGATGGTGGCACCGCCGGAGTGAGCGACGAAGGTCCCCCCGGTGCTTGTCGACGGTATCGTGAACGTCCCCGAGGATTGGGCGGGCGACGACGGTGCCGGCGCCGCGAAGGCCGACGCCGCACCGACCGACCCGAGGATCCCCAGAGCCCCAACAGCCACCAGAATCCTGTGCGATAGCCTCACTACGTACCTCCGCGTCGGGCTTCTGTCAGACGCCCCTAACACCCGACATCGAGCAGGGGTCGGCGGGCTGCGACAGCACACCGCTTATCGGACCCTAGCCAATCTGGAGAGCCGTCTGCCACATACAGAACGTATGACGACAGCGCAGTCGTCATACGTTTCGTAGGGGACGCACGGAGAGGGCTCGACGAGACCGAACACCCAGCTTCGAACGGACACTCGCGGACCAGCTCCTTGCTGTGCTCAGCGCAACGCCCAGGGCGACGGCGATCTCCGGGTCGGTGGCCCGCTGGGCGAGAAGATGGAGGACTTCCCACTCCCGGGGGGTGAGCCGGTGCGCTTCGGCCTCGGTGTCGGAGCCGGCCAGCAGCCGTTCCAGGATCTGGCCGTGTCGTGGACTGAGACCGCGCCGCGCCGTCAACGGGATATCCGCGACGGGGATGGTTGTCGGCTGGGCCACCACAGCGCACGCTACCTTGACGGCACGGAGAACCAAGTCGAGGTCGGCCGCGATCTCCCGCGCCCCTGGAGCCAGCTCGCGCAGCCGCGCGCCGTTGTGGGCAGGATGGCCATCGCGATCCACCACCTTTCCCGGCAAGTGGTGGCCGTGGTCATCACGAGCAGGGAACTCAGCCAGGTCGATCGCCTGCGCTTCCACGTCAGTCGCCGCTGCGGACATGCGGTCAGGATCGCGAGGCCACGCCAGGGTGTCATCAGGGAAAACCCGCGAC
>PLTL01000381.1 GCA_003164475.1 Candidatus Dormiibacterota bacterium
CTAGCGCGCCCATCCCTGGTAGCGGTCAGTTCTCCGCGCACCGCGGGGCTCACTTCGATGGACGGTCTCGCCGCGCTCCACCGCCGCGGCGGTCACGCGGACGACCCAGGCGTTGACCGAGAGCCCGTCCCGGCCGGCTGCGTGCTCGATCCGCGCCTTGAGCTGATCGGGCATCCGCAGGTTGATCCGCGCCATCCCCCCCTCGTCGCCCTCCAAGGTGACCGGGACGGGCGATTCCAGATCTCCCCCGTCCTCGGCCAGGTCGGCCGCGGGACGAGCCGTGGGCGCCGGCGTGACCACGAACTCGGGGTCCCGGCCTCGCAGGCGCAGCTCGACCGAGCCCGGCGCGAGCTCGCAGGTGATCTCCTCCACCGCGGCGGCGAGCGCGTCCTGCAGCGCCAGCCGCAGGGCCGAGTCGAGCGGCGCGACCAGCCGTTCGGCGACCGTCCGGGCGTCGTCACCGGATGCCTCGGCGGCGGTCACCAGCTGGCGGTTGATCTCCTCGACGTACAGACTGAGGTTCATGGCGCCACTATAGCGCCATCATGATGCCATGTCAAGTAGGTTGTGTGCCGCGGTGGCACCGATGGCGCCGCCAGCTGCGGGGTCAAGACCGCCGACGAGGTCCTGGCCATGCGACACGGTCAACGTTCCCCTGAGACAGTCCACTAGCTCTGCCCGCTGCGGCTGGGACTCGACCAGCACCCACCCCAATCCCAGCTGAAAGGATCAGGCTCCCGGAACGCCGCCGCGCGGCGGCATCGCGTGAGATATAGCATCCGCGAATTCCCGAGCTCCTGTCCGCGAGAACGGACCTAAGGACTCAGTGCCTGCACGTCCCCCGGCAGTCGAGACCGTTACCCATGCTGCGTGGAGTCTGCGTTGAGACAGCTTCACGTCTTGAATTCGACTCAGGGGCACACTTTGCTCGACGACCTGCGTGATGCCCCGACACACGACCAAGCGCTGATTGGTCAGGATCATGCGGTGCCGACGGCGCCAGATGGTCCAGAGGCCTAAGGACAGCAGGAATGCAGGCCACGTCCAGAAGGCTGAAACCGTCTCGTCGCGCAGGATCTCCTCTCCCGGATTCAGTTGAATCGTCGCAGCTGCCATTAGCGTCCTCCCCTGCCGACCTGTCGCACGAGGAAGGGTTGCTCACCTCCAGCGGGGCGAACACCGATCCCCAATCTCCGACTGCAGCACCCCGTCACCCGCCTCCCGGCTTCGACCTGCCGCCCTGGGCATGGGGCACTTCTGAAGCTCAGGTGGCGGGTCCGAGGCCCGTCGGCCCGATGGAGCTGGGATCGTGCCCAGGACCGTCGGGGTGCGCCGACTCGGGGATCAGCTCCCCGGTCAGCCCCCAGAGTTGGCCCATGACCGGGGGCGGACCCGGGGGCCGCCTCGAGCCGGCAGGTGACCCCAAGGCCAACCGACGTCCCCGGCGTGCAATCAGCTGATGGAGCCCTCGTCAGGCGAGGGCCGCGCGCCTCGGTCGCCGGGGGGGGAGTGCCCTGGACCGCCAGGTCCGAGTCGGCCACAGCCGGAGCGGCCGCCCCAGGATCGAGCGGGCGCGCATCTCTTGGCGAGGCCGCGGCCGCCGGAGTGGTCGGCTCCATCATGCCGGGGTTCCCCCGCCGGATCCGACCGCCCCCTCGTCGCCGATGGCGGCGAGCAGGGCGAGGAAGGCGGCGTGCAACGGGGTGGCGATGTCGTGGCGCTGGCCGACGCGAACGACGGCGCCGTAGAGCGCATCCTGTTCCATGGGTCGGTGGGCCAGGCGGTCGTAGAGCATCGACGTGCCAGCGCCATCGGGCATGCCGACCACAGCACCGAGCAGCAGGTCGACATAGCCGTCGTCGATGGCGGCCCCCTCGGCCCGAGCCACCGCCAGGCACTCCCCGACCAGCGCCCGGCCGACCGCGGACACGTCGGGGCGCCGCATCACCGCCACGCGCCGCTCGGTCAGCGCGGTGATGCCGTTGGCGACCACGTTGGCGCAAAGCTTCTGCCACACCGCCGAGGTGAAGTCTTCAGTCAGGTGAATACCAGCCGGGCTGTCCTGGTACAGGGCGGCGAGGGCGGCCCCGGTCGGCCCAGCGGGGACAATGAGGAAGCCGTTGCTGCGGTGGACGATGTGCCCGGGCCCCACCACTTCGGCTCCGCAATAGACGACGGCGGGCACGATCTCGGTCTCGGCATGCGCAAGCCAGGGGCGAACGCGCGCCTCGTGCTCGACGCCGTTCTGGAGCACCACCACGCGGGTGGCCGGCCCGGCCAGGGCGGCGAGCCAACCGGCGGCTCCGGCGGTCTGGTGGGCCTTGGTGGCCAGCAGGAGCCAGTCGACGGGGCCACCGGCGGTGGCAGCCACCTGGCCCGGCTCAGTGAGCAGGCGCGGGGAGAAGCGCTGCAACTCACCGGACAGCGCCGACTCGACCACGAGTTCTTCGAATGGCGTGCGCACGCAGACCGTGACGTCGGCGGAACCGGCGGCGATCAGATGGGCGGCGAAGAACGACCCCACGGCGCCCGCCCCCACCACGGCGACCGTCGGCCGGGCCCTCGCCTTCTCCATGGGCCGATGTTATGGGCATCCCCGCGGCCGTGGTCGTCCCAGTCGGCCGGCACCGCCGCCGTGGGCCCACCACAGTTGGGGGCCCAGCTCGCGGGCCCGGCCGGGCTACCCCCATACCGCCCCCGCATCTGCACGGAGCGGATCCCCCCGGGTCACTGACCCCAGCTGAGCACCGGCAGGGTCAGATCGACGCCACGCTGGGGCTGGAGGGTGGCGCCATGGGGCAGCACCGAGCGCACCAGGTCCTCGTAGGCGATGCGCACCTCGGGATAGCGCAGAAAGAGCAGATGGACGTACTCCTGCGCCACCGGGCGTGGAAGCCGACGGAGCCGCAGATGAACCTCGGAGGGCAGGTGGTTGGCCTTGCGCCCGTTACAGCGCTTGCAGGCGACCACCTGGTTCTCCCAACTGTTGGGTTCACCGCCTCGGGACACCGGGATCACATGGTCGATGGTGAGCTCGGCGGGAACGCCTTGGAGGCCGCAGTACTGGCAGCACTGCTCGTCCCGAAGCAGCAGGTTGCGGCGGTTGGGTCGCAGCATCCGGCGTGGCACCACGATGTTGCGCAACAGCCGCACCACGATCACTCCGTCACCGAGTCGACGCTGGGCCAGCTCCGCAACCACCATGTCCCTGACCGAATCGTCGAAGAAGGCCACCCGCTCCTTGGTCAGGAGCACCACCAGCCGGCGCCGGCTGATGACGTTGAGGGGCTGCAGCGACGCGTTGAGCACAAGCACCGGCATGGCACCAATTGTGAGCGCTCGCCGGTGCCGGTTCAGCCCCGGCTCATCCCCAGCGCTTGCCTCAGCCCTCCCACGTGCCCCAGGGCCCCGGGGTTGCTGGTCAGTATCACCAGCAGCAGAATCGCCGCGACCAGAACAACCAGGGCCAGGTACCCGGCCACGGAAGGGCCGGCGGTGGGCGAAGGCAGTCGCTGGGACACGACTCAGACCTGCTCGCCGCGGTCCAGCGCCGTCTCTTCCGTCCAGCGCCCCTGAGGATCGAGCCCGACCCGCAGCGACCGCCAGCCGGAACTCCTCCAGGCGAGCGCCAGGGTGAAGAGCCGGGAGACCTCCTCCCGCTGCCAGGAGGTGGCGGTGGCCGGACGGGCGGGACCGAGCTGGCGGGCGAGCAGCTCCAGGGCGCTGGGCAAGGACCGGGCCGATAGCGAGATCACCGTGCCCCCACCCGGCCGCGGCAGGATCGAGAGCAGCTCATTCAGGACCGGTTCCGGAGGTTGGACGAGGACCAGCGGGCCGCCGGTCAGGGCGGTGCGGATCGTGTCCGGATGCTGCGGGTCGAGGCTGGGCCAGCCCGGGGGCACCCACCAGTCCGAGGAGCCGAAGTTGAGCACGGAGGTGCCCCAGGCCTCGCGGTCGATCCGCTCCAGCAGGGCGGCCAGGGCCAGGTCGGGCCGGGGTCCAGCCACCAGAAGCGCTCCGCCCCCGGCGACGATCCTCCAGGCCTGCTCCAGGTCCCCCTGGTCCAGCTCCGCCGGCGCCCGGGGCTCGACCCGGACCAAGAGGTGGGGACGGCCGGTGAGGGGCGGCAAGAGGAATTCGAGGGCGACATCCCCGGCCCATCCATCCCCGCTCAACGCGTCCTCGGGCAACCCCAAGGCACGCCGGACAGTGGCCACAGCATCGCTGACGGCGGAGTCCGACAGCTGCTGCCCCACCTGGGCCCAGGAGCCACCGCTGAACGTCTCGAGCGACGAGCCGGGACGGATCCGGACCGCCAGAGCACCACGCTCGATCGGCTCCCGGGCGACCAGAGGAGCCCCACTGAGGTCAAGCGCGGCCGAGCGACGCTCCGGCTCGCGTGGCTCCTCGTCGGCGATCCAACCGCCCGCCGATGGCGGCGGTGGCACCGCGTCGGCGGGCCCGCTCTCCCGCCAGCCCGCCGGAGGGGGGACGGACCGCGACGGCGACGGCGACACCGGCGGGGCCAGAGGTTGGTTGGGGGAATCGATCAGGGTCATGGTCACTCCGGCCACCCGGAGGGTGCCCCCCAGCTCCAGCAGCGCCCTGCCTCCGGCCGGCAACCGTCTGCCCTGGACCCAGGTGCCGCTGAGCGCACCCAGGTCGTGGACCTCCAGCCCGTTGGGATCCCGGACCAGCTCGCAGTGGCGGCTGTCAACCGCCTCGTTGGGGTCCAAGTGGCTCACGTCGACGTCCGGCACCGAGCCGCCGGGCAGGCTTCGGCCCAGGACGATCGGGTAGCGCTCCAGGGTCACCGTGGCCCCGTCCAAGGCGCGGAGGGCGAGCAGCCTCTGGACACTCATCTGCTCAGGATCGCACGCCGGCGGGACGGGGCGACGTCAGTCGGAGACACCCCGGCTCTCCAACTCGGCAATGAGAGCCGGCACCAGCCTGAGGGCATCCCCGACCACCCCCAGGTCAGCCAGCTTGAAGATCGGGGCCTCGCGGTCCTTGTTGATGGCGACGATGTGCCTGGCCCCCTGCATCCCGATCGTGTGCTGCATCGCCCCGCTGATGCCGCAGGCGATGTACACGTCCGGCTTGACCGTCTTTCCGGTCTGTCCCACCTGGCAGGAGTAGGGGGCCCAGCCGGCGTCGACCACGGCCCGGCTGGCGCCGACCGCCCCGCGCAACAGCTCGGCCAGCCTCTCCAGCAGTTCGAAGTTGCGGGGATCCTGGAGCCCGCGCCCCCCGCTGACCACCACCCTCGCCTCCTCCAGCTTGGGGCCGCTGGTGGCCGCCACAACCGAACCCAGCCGCCGAGCTCCCCGGGGGAAGTCGTCGGGAAGCGCGACCGGGATCACCTGGGCAGCCCCGCCGCCGGCGCTCGCGGCGGCCACCGACCGGGGCCGCACCAAGACCAGCGGGCTCGGGCCCGACAGCTCGGTCCAGAGGTTCTGGGTGGCGCCGAAGGCGGAGGTGGCCGCCGCGAAACCGACGCCGCGGGGATCCACCTGGGTGGCGTTGGCCAGAACCGTCAGGCCCAGACGGGCACTGACCCTCGCGGCCATATCCCGGGCATCGTGGGTCGCACCGAGCAGGACCAGGTCGGGGTGGTGACGCTCAATCAGCCCGGCCAGGGCGGCCGCGGCGGGCTGGGTCACGAACTGCCGGTACTCGTCGTCGGTTCCCAGGTAGACGGTGCCGGCGCCGTACTCGCCCAGGGCACGGGTCACCTGGGCTCCCTGGGGGTCGAGGACCACCGCCTCGACCTCGCCGAGCGGGCGGGCCAGGGTCAGCACCTCCAGCGAGATCGGGGTCGGCTCGGAACCGGCCAACTCCGCGTAGACCCAGACCTTGGCCATCGTCAGATCACCTTCAGCTCAGCCAGGAAGTCGGCGATTCGGCGGGCGGACTGGCCATCCTCGTCGATCACCTCTCCAGCCTGGCGCTGGGGGGCCGGCTCGACGCTGACGACGGTCTGCCCGGAGCCCGCCTGGCCCACGGTGGCTGGATCGATCCCCAGCTCATCCAGGCTGGGCTGATGAAGCGGGCGGTTGCGGGAGGCGACGATCCCCTTGAGGGTGGGGTAGCGTGGCTCATTGATCCCTCCGGTGACGGTGACCACCGCCGGGGCCTCGGCCTCGACGACGTCATGCCCGCTGGGGGTCTGGCGGTGGATCCTCACCGTGCGTCCGGCTACCTCCAGGTGGTTGGCGAAGGTCAGCGAGGGCCAGCCCAGCAGTTCGGCGATCGCGGCTGGCACCGTGCCGGTGTAGCCGTCGGTGGACTCGGTGCAAGCGATCAGCAGATCGGGCGCAACCCGCTTGACCGCCGCGGCCAGCACCCTGGCGGTGGCCAGGGCGTCGGACCCTCGAAGCCGATCGTCGCTCACCAGAACGCCCTCGGACGCCCCCATCGCCATCGCCTTGCGGATGGCACCGACGGCCTTCTCAGGCCCCATCGAGATCGCCACCACCTGACCATCGCTGGCCTCGGCGATCTGCAGCGCCGCCTCCACCCCGAAGGAGTCGCCCGGGTCGAGGACCACCTCGACCCCATCCCGGACCAGGAGCCACGACCCAGGGTCCAGTCGACCCACTCCCGAGGGATCGGGAATCTGCTTCACCAGCACAGCCACCTTCAAAGGCCCTATCCCCAACTCCAGCTCGACCAGGCCGAAATGCCCCGCCATATTACCGGGGCCTCAGATCCCGATCGAGGGCCGCCGAGGCCCGATCCCCGGGCCGGACGTATAATCGGCCGGCCCTCTCGAGGGTCGGTCCGACCGGCGGCGGTCCGCAGGCTCGCCCCGAGGCCCCGTGGTGTAGCTGGCCTAACACGCCACCCTGTCAANNGGGGAGCGGCTACGATCGGGCCCGTGTCGCTCCACCCCACTGCCCAGGACGGCTACACCAGAGCGGCCGCCGCCTACGAGCGGGGCCGCCCCGACTATCCTGCGGCAGCGGTCGGCTGGCTCGCCCCCCGGCTTCATCTGGCACCGGGCCGGCTCCTGGTCGACCTCGGCGCCGGCACCGGCAAGCTGACCCGCCAGCTGGTCCCGTTCGGGGCCCGGGTGGTGGCGGTGGAGCCGGTCGAGGAGATGGCCAGGCGGCTGCGCCAGGCGGTCGCCGGGGTGGAGGTGCTGGTGGCCACCGCGGCCAGCACCGGGCTGCCCTCTGGCACGGTGGACGCCGCCAGCGCGGGCCAGTCGTTCCACTGGTTCGCCGACCGGGAGTCGATCCGGGAGATCCACCGCATCCTCAGGCCGAGGGGTCGTCTGGGACTGGTCTGGAACCGGCGCGACCCCCGATCCGAGCTGTGGCGGGAGATCACCGAGCTGATCCAGCCCTACCGCGATGACACCCCGGATCACCAGTCCAGGGCCTGGCGCCGCCAGCTCGAGGAGAGCGCCCTGTTTGGACCGCTCGAGTCCAGGGCCTTCCCCCACGAGCAGCTGGTCAGCCCGGAGCAGCTGGTGGACCGGGTACTTTCCAACAGCTACCTGGCCGTGCTGTCGGGGCCGGTCCAGACCGAGATCCGCCAACGCGTCCTGGAGCTGGCCGCTCGGAGCCAGCTCCAGGAAGGTCATCCTCTGACTCTCCCCTACCGCGCCGAGGTCTACGCCTGCAGTGCCTGCTGAGGCAGGGGCAGGCCGCTCGCTGTCCCCTCTGCCCGGCGCGTTCCTGGACCGGCTGAGAGGCCGAGAGGAGGTGCTGGTCAGCTCTCGCGGCCGCTCTGGCCAGGGCACCGTCCCCATGTGGTTCGCGCTCGTGCCGCCCGGCTACGTGTACCTGCTCACCCAACCCTTCTCGCTCAAGGCGCAGCGCTGGCTCGAAGACCCCTGGGTGCGGCTTCAGGTCCGCGGCGATCGCTCCCAGCAAGAGGGGCTGGTGACCGAGGTGGGTTGGGAGGAGGCGAGCCGGCACGCGGAGCTCCTCGTCGAGCGCTTCGCCATGGCCGGCGCCGCCACCTCCGAGGCGCTCCAATGGATGCTCCAGGACGGCAGTCGGCGGCTGGTCAAGGTCGGACTGCCGGCCTCTCCCGACTCACAGACTCGAGACCTGGTCGAGGGCGACAACCGAGGCTAGCAGTGCCTCCACACCGCGCGCGACCTGGCCTGGCTCGGTCCACTCCTCCGGGCAGTGACTTCGGCCCTGCCGCGAAGGGATGAAGATCATCCCGACTGGGCAGAGTCGGGACAGGTGGGCGGCGTCGTGGCCGGCCGCCGAGGGCACCTCCATTGACCTGACCCCGAGGTCGCGGATGGCCTCGGCGATCAGTCGTCGCATTCCCGCGTGGCACGCGACCGGCGACTCGCTGGAGACCCACTCCACCACGGCCTCGACCCCCCTCCGCGCGGCCAGCTCCACCACCTCCTCCTCAAGGCTCCGGCGGCGGCCAGCCAGCCAGGAGGCGTCCGGGCTCCGCAGCTCGACCCATCCCCGGGCCCAGCCCGCAACCACGTTGGCGACGCCCGGGGTCAGCTCGAGCCGGCCCACCGTCCCGACACCCGCGTCTTGGCCCGAAGTCTGCCGCGCCATCCGCTCCACGGCCAGGACCATCTCGGCCGCAGCCGCCAGCGCGTCGCGCCGCTCCGCCATGGCCACGGTCCCAGCGTGGTCGGGGCGCCCGGTGAAGGTGACAACCGCCCGGTGGATCCCGGTGATGGCGGTGACGATGCCCAACGGCACCCCGGCGCGCTCCAGCCTGGCTCCCTGTTCGACATGCAACTCCAGGTAACCCAAGAGACGGTCGGACGGCCAGAGACTGCCCTGGATCCGATCGGGGTCGGAGCCGAACGCCGAGAGCGCCTCGGCCAGCGACTCGCCCTGCTGATCCCGCAGCCCCAGGTGCGCCTGGCTGAGCTGCCCGGACACCGCCCGGCTTCCCAGGCAGCTGATCCCGAAGCGATTGGGCTCCTCACCGAGGAAGTCGGCGACCAGGAGGGGGTGGCGCAGGGGGCGGCCTGAGGCTTGGAGCACGCGGGCCACCTCCACGGCGCCCACCACCCCGACCATCCCGTCGAACCGGCCTCCGCCCAAGACCGTGTCGCTGTGAGAGCCGACCACTATCTGAGACAGCCCGGGCTCAGAGCCGGGCAGCGCGCCGAGGAGGTTGCCCACCGGGTCGGTGCGGACGTCAAGGCCGGCTCGCTCCATCAGCTCGGCGGTCCACCCCCGGGAGCGCCGGTAGGCATCGGAGAAGGAGCGCCGGGTCCACCCCGGGCAGTCCGTCTCGCGGATCTCGGCCAGCTCCACGAGCCGGCTGAACAGCCGGTCCTGGTCGACTGACGATGGGCTGCTCACGCTGATGCCCGGGACGGTACCAGCCGGGACCGCGCTTGTGCAGACGGCGGCCGGGCTGGGACCATGGCGGACATGCCTAGCCGCGCGGACGCCCTCAGGCTCCTCTACGAGAACACCAAGACCGACAGCCTCCGCCGCCACGGGCTGGCCGTCGAGGCGGTGATGCGGGTGGCGGCTCGGCGCAGCGGTGGCGACGAGGAGCAGTGGGGCATCACCGGGCTGCTCCACGACTTCGATTACGAGGCCCATCCTGCTGAGCACCCCTTCTGGGGCCGCCCGGTTCTGGAGGAGCGGGGCTACCCGAGTGAGGTGATCCGGGCGATTCAGGGGCACGCCAGCTTCAGCGGGGTGCCGCGGGAGACGGAGATGGCAGCCTGGCTGTTCGCCCTCGATGAGCTCACCGGCTTCGTGATCGCGGTGGCGATGGTTCAACCTGGCCGTCGGGTTGACCTGGTCAAGGCGTCCTCGGTGCGCAAGAAGCTTAGGGACAGATCCTTCGCCCGGAGCGTGCTCCGCGAGGACATCCAGCTGGGCAGCGAGGAGCTGGGCGTCGAGATCGGGGAGCTGGTGGAGCTGGTGGTGGCAGCGCTGAGCCCGATCGCGACCGAGCTCGGGCTCGGTGGGGTCGAATAGCTGCCCCTATACTCGAGCGACCCCTTCGGGGAGGTGGCTGAGCGGCCGAAANNGGGTTCGAATCCCTCCCTTCCCGCCGGGGGACCCCACGAGTCCGGGTCAGAATTGTTGTGCCCTGGGCGACATTTCGGCCCAAACACCGGTACGATGCGCCAGTGAGCCGATCAGAGGCAGGGCACCGGGTGGCCAGCCTGCTTTCGCTGCCGGGGCGGATCGCCGACCGCTACCGCGAGACCGCCCGAGAGCGGCCGGACGAAGACATCAACATGCGGATCCTGACCTCGTTCCTGGCCACCTTCAGCATGGTCCGGGTCATCACCCACGGGATCCACAACCACTGGCTGCCCCTGGGCAACATTGTGCTGTCCCGCCAGAAGCGGGGGGGCCAGCCGCTCCACATCCACCACATGGTCTGGGGCATTCTGGCACTGACCGGCTGCGGCTACACGGCTCTTCTCCACACCGGTCACCCCCTCCGGCGGCGGCTGGCTCCCATCTACGGGGCTGGAGTCGCCCTCACCTATGACGAGTTCGCCCTCTGGCTCCATCTGGAGGACGACTACTGGACCAAGCAGGGCAGGGACAGCGTGGACGCTGTCGTCCTGCTCAGCGCACTCTTCGGACTGGCCTCCGCATCGCCACTGTTCTGGCAGCGCGCCCTGGGCGAGGTGGCTCAGACCGCTGCAACCGGGGGTCGGGGAACGACGTTATCGGCAAGCTCTCTCTCCGAGGAGCCCCAGATCGGAGATCGGGAGGGATGACAGATGGCTGACGACTACCTGACCGTCGCGGAGGTGGCCGCCCGGCTGGCCGTGCCCGTGGAGATGATCCAGCGCCGGATCGAGTCGGGCGACATTCCGGTGCACTGGGTGGAAGTCAACGGCAAGCTGGAGATGAGGGTCAGCGCCGCCGAGATCGGCGTGGAGCAAGCACCGAGTCCGCCGACCCCCTTTCCCACCCCCGGGGACCTCGGCGCCGAGGAGCCTCAGCCGGCCGGCGGCGAGGTCGCGGCCCGAGGCTGGAGCGTGCGCCAGAGCTCCTATGCCCAGGATCTCTGGGCCCCCACCGCCAGCGACACGTCCGCACCGGCTCCCCCCGCCCAGAGTGGCTCCCCTTGGGAGCCGCGGTCTGAGCCAGGACCCGGGTTCGAGCTGGCAGCCGAGCCGGAGGCGGAGCCCGTGGCCGATGTGTCTTCTGTCCCGGGAAGTGAGGCCGGATCGCCTCTGTGGACCTCCGGCCAGGTCAGCTGGGAGCTGGAGCCGGAGTCTGGCGGCGAGCCTGAAGCTGGGCCGGAGGCGGAGCCCGTAAGTGATCTGGCGGCGGCCGAGCCGAGCGAGATCGGACCACCGGTTTGGACCCCCAGCCCAGCCAGCTGGGCGCTGCAGCCCGAGCCAGAGCCCGAGCCAGAGCCGGAGCCCGCGGGCGAGCCGGTGGCGGAGTCCGCCGCCGATTTCGCGACTGCCCCCGGGAGCGAGGGTGGAGTGCCGGTCTGGCACCCTGATCCCCTCACCTGGGAGGACGAGCCGCTCGAGGCGTCAGCCCAGAGCGTCGTTCCTGACGAGGTTGGCGCGTACACCCCCGCCGGCACCGACTCGTTCTTCCCCTTGGGCGAGGAGCCTGAGGAGGCGACCTACGTGGTGCCTCCTCCCCCCGCGGCCGGCGCCTTCGCCACTGTCCCCGACGTGGAGGAGGGCGAGGAGGTGGCTCCCTTCGCGGCCGAGGACGAGGACACCCTTGAGGTTGAGGAGCTGGTCGCGATGGACGCCGCACTTCCCAGCGAGCTGCTGGGGATGACCGAGGCGGTCGAGGCGCCCCGCCCGTCGGCTCTGGCGGCTGCTCAGGTGGGGAACAGCACCCTGGCGATCAACTCCATCGATGCCCGTGAGCTGGTCGCGGGGCTCTTCGAGCGTTGGGAGCGAGCTTTGGAGCAGCGGATCCAGGCCGAGCAGCGGCTTCGCTTCGAGGCCGAGCTGGAGCGCCGGTTGCGCCAGGTCCGCGACCTGCGCCAGGAACTGGAGAACACACGCAAGGCCACGGCCGCCCAGCTGGCCGAGCGGGAGCAGGAGGTGATGGCCCTGCGCAACCGCCTCCACGAGCAGGAGGCCCCTCCCAAGAAGCGGGGCCTCTTCAGGCGGTGACCCCGCTCCTTCGCGACTGAAGGGCTGCCGCCGGGAGCCGGTTCGGGTCCGGACGCCTTTCCGGGCGTGATGGCAGTCCATCGCCCGCTCGGTCCACCCCCGGGGGCCGCGGAGCGAGCTGCCACCGGTGGCGCTCCGGGTCTGGCGCCACGTGGCTGCGCCGGCTCCGAGGCTGGCCGGCGGACCGGGGAGGTGGCGGAGCCCCGGTCCCGGCGAGATGCGCCTGCTAGGGTTCCAGAGGTGGCCCAGAGACACGGGCGCTTCGCCAAGGTCCGCTGTGGAGGCCGTCTGGAGGGCCGGGCAGCAGCGCCCGGGCAGGAACACCTGAAGTGCCTGACCGCGTCCGTGCGGGGCGGAGTGTGGAGCGGGGCACCGCGCGGGGGCACCGGGGCGGGAGTTTCGTGCCCCGCCGCCACCGAGCCACGTTCGATGGGCCAAGGTGAGTAGCGACCGCGCGTCCGACGAGATCAAGTCCCGGCTCAACATCGTGGACGTGATCGGCGGATATGTCCGGCTCACCAGGGCCGGGCGAGAGTGGAAGGGACTATGCCCCTTCCACACGGAGCACACGCCCTCCTTCTACGTCAGCTCCGAGAAGCAGCTCTGGAATTGCCATGGTTGCCACGAGGGGGGCGACATCTTCCGCTTTGTGGAGATGGTCGAGCACACCGACTTCCGCGGGGCCCTGGAGGAGCTGGCCGGCCGGGCCGGGTTGGACCTGAGCCAGGGCCGTCCCCCCACCCCGGCCGAGGCGCGACGGCGCCAGCAGCGCGAGTCGATCCTCCGGCTCAACCACCTGGCGGCCGACTTCTACCACCACGTCCTGCTTCACAGCAAGGCCGGGGAGCAGGGTCGGAGCTTCCTCGATGATCGTGGCGTGACCGCCGAGGACCGGGTGGCCTTCCACTTGGGGTACGCCCCGATGGGTACCACGCCGGACAACCTGGTCAGGTTCCTCCGCCGGCGGGGGGCGGAGCCGGGCGAGATCGTGGCCGCCGGACTGGCCCGGGGAGGCCGGGGCGCCCTCACCGACTTTTTCCGCCACCGGGTGATCGTGCCCATCCGTGACGAGCAGGGGCGCCCGGTGGGCTTCGGCGGGCGGGCGATCGGCGACGCCTCCCCCAAGTACCTCAACACCAGGACCACTTCCCTGTTCGAGAAGTCCGAGGTGCTCTTCGGCCTGGACCGGGCCCGCGAGGCGGTGCACAAAGAGCACCGGGCGGTGCTCATGGAGGGCTACTTCGATGTGATCGGGGCGCACCGGGTGGGGGTGCGGACCGCCGTCTCACTCTCCGGCACCGCCCTCACCGAGGCCCAGGTGCGGCTCCTGCGCCGGTTCGCCGACGAGATCCTGCTCTGCTTCGACGGCGACGCCGCCGGGCAGCGGGCGGCGGTGGCGGCGGTGGGACTGGTCACCAGCGCCGGCACCAACTGCCGGCTGCTCAGCCTGCCCCCAGGAAAGGATCCGGACGATCTCGCCCGCAGCGACCCCGAGCTGCTGCGCCGGCTGGTCCAGGACGCCCCTCCCGCCTGGGAGGTGCTGGTGGACCAGGCCATGGGTGACGTCTCGCCCCGATCTGGAGGGGAGGGCCAGGAGGCCCTCCGTCGGGCCATGCGGGTCGTGGGCCGTATCCCTGAGGCCAGTATCCGCGCTTTATATGCGGAGAGAGTCGGCCGCCGACTGGGAATCGCCGCCTCTCGGATCCTGGAGGACGTGGAACGGATGGGCACCGGACAGCCGGGCAACCTGGCGGGCAGAGGTTTGAGTGCGCCCGGCAGGGGGGAGATTGCAATGGGGGCGTCTACCCATCTCCTGGGGATGCTCTGGCATCGGCCCCAGTTGATCGCGGAGGTTCGAGATCGGTACAAGGTCAGGCGCGACGACTTTCTCGATCCCGTTGATGGTGAGCTCTACCAGGTGATGCTGGAGTGTGCGCCGGAGCGGCTCAGCCCCAGCGACCTGGCACCGCAGCTCAGCAAGCGGCTGGAGGAGCTGCCTCGCGGCGACTTCCCCGAACTCGACGAGGAGGCCGGCGAGGCCCGGCTGCAGCGTTCGCTGAGCGACTCGGTGAAGAGGGTCCGGATCGAGAGCCTGGAGAGCGGGGTGGCCAGCCTGCGTCGGCAGCTGGCGGAGTTGAGCCACCATCGGGAGGGCGAGGGCCCTCAGCTGGCGGCCGAGCTGGATCGGAAGCAGCGCCAGATCGACTCATTGAGGCGCAGCGGAGCATTGGAGGCCTAGGGTGGCAAAGGCGATGAAGGCACCGGCGTTGGCCCCCAGCCCACCCCGCACCGAGGACCTGATGCGGCTGGCCGAGCAGCTGATCCTCAAGGGCAAGGAGCAGGGCTACCTGTCCCCCAGCGAGATCCTGGAACCGTTCCCGGAGCTGGACGCCGACCCCGACCAGATGGAGCGGCTCTTCGCCCTCTTCCGGGAGATGGGGATCGCGGTCACCGACGGCGACAAGGACTTCGACGCGGAGGAGGCCGACGAAGACATCCTGGCCGCCGACGCCGACGCCGTCTCCCTCGATGATCCGGTCCGGATGTACCTCAAGGAGATCGGCCGGGTTTCCTTGCTCAAGGCCGAGGACGAGGTATATCTGGCCAAGCTGATCGAGGAGGGCGACGAGGACGCCAAGCACCGCCTCACCGAGGCCAACCTGAGGCTGGTGGTCTCGATCGCCAAGAAGTACATCGGCCGGGGAATGTCCTTCCTGGACCTGATCCAGGAAGGCAACATGGGGCTGATCCGTGCAGTCGAGAAGTTCGACTACCAGAAGGGCTTCAAGTTCTCCACCTACGCCAC
>PLTL01000389.1 GCA_003164475.1 Candidatus Dormiibacterota bacterium
GGCGGCCTTCTCGGTGGGCGACCTGGTCCTGCTCAACTTCCTGACCCTGGTGACCGAGTTCATCGGAGTGGACCTCGGCCTGCGCTACTTCGGGATCACCCCGCTGGCCTCCGTCCCGGTCGTGGCGATCGGACTTCTGGCCATGGTCGCGACTGGAAGTTTCCAGCGCTGGGAGCGCTTCATGTTCGTCTTCATCATCACCAGCCTCCTGATGTTCCCCCTGGCGGCGCTCTCGCACCCCACGGCGGTGCCGGTGCTCACCGGTCTGACCCACCCCGGCGTGAAGGGCGGTTTCGACTCCACCGCAGTGCTGTTCGTGATCGCCGTGGTGGGCACCACCATCGCCCCCTGGCAGCTCTTCTTCCAGCAGTCAAACGTGATCGACAAGCGGATCACGACCAGGTGGCTCAAGTACGAGCTCGCCGACACCTCGATCGGGGCGGTGCTCACCGCCGCGGGTGCGGCCGCGCTGATGATCGCCGCCGCCTTCGCCTTCTCTCACAGCAACCTCGCCGGACATTTCGGGTCGGGGCTGACCGTGGCCGAGGGGCTGAGCCACAAGGCGGGCTCGGCATCGGGGGCCATATTCGCGGTGATCCTGGTCAACGCGTCAGTGATCGGCGCCTCGGCGGTGACCCTGGCCACCTCCTACGCCCTCGGCGACATCTTCGGCCTCCGCCACTCGCTGCACCGCAGCATCCGGGAGGCCAAAGGTTTCTACCTGAGCTTCGCCGCCATGATCGCTCTGGCGGCGGGCATCGTTCTCATTCCCGGAACCCCGCTCGGCCTCATGACCACAGGTGTCCAGGTCCTCGCGGGAGTGCTGCTCCCCTCCGCGATCGTGTTCCTCCTGTTGCTTTGCAACGACGCCGAGGTGCTGGGCCCCTGGGTCAACTCCATGCGCCAGAACGTGGTCGCGAGCGTGATCGTCTCGGTGCTGGTCCTGCTCTCCCTCATCCTCACCGTCACCACCGTCTTCCCCTCCCTGCCCCTTGGTCCCTTCACCGGAGGTGTGGTCCTGATCGGTGCCGCCGGCCTGGTCTGGTTCGAGATAGCCTCCCGGAGGCGAAAGGGGACCGACCCCGAGCGCCAGCGCTCGGTGGGAGGTGATCGCCACCTGTGGCGGATGCCGCCTCTGGCCGACCTCAAGCCACCCGTGTGGTCGCGGGCACAGCGCATCGGCATGTTCGTCCTCCGCGGCTACCTGGTGGTGGCCGTGCTCGTGCTCGCGGTCAAGATCGCTCAAGTCGCCCTCGCCCGCTAGGCCGTCCCGATCACGGCCGGGTGGCGGCAGCGGTGCCAGCGCTCGGCCACATCCCAACTCTGCCACCGGGGGTGACGAGGCGAAGGAGACGAGCGGTTCGTCCCTGAGGATCGCCCGCCCCGGCCGGGCCGGCAGGGGCGGAGATCCCTTGGCCGACGGGGCGGGCGTGGCTGAGCTGACCCGGGGGCCAGGATCCTTCGCCCGGTTGGTCAGGAAGCTGCCGCGGCCACCAGGCCAGCCGTGCCGAACCCAGAGATGGCCTTGGCGGCGCAGTCGAGGCCGGCAAGCATCGCCTCCTCCACAGCCGCCTCGTCGGTCCTCTTCAGCTGGGCCATCCGCCCCAGCAGGCCCCCAGCCAGGGCGTCCCCGGCCCCGGTCGGGTCCATCACCCGCTCCACCTTGGCGGCCGGGAAGGATCGCTCCCGTGTAGCGGTTATCAGGGTCGCCCCCGCCTTGCCCTCCTTGAGGACGATAGCCCGAAGCCTGCCCCGGCCGACCAGGGAGCGGGCCGCCTCGGCCGCCGTCCCCTGGGCCCCGGCCAGTGCGGCCAGCTCGGCCCGGTTGACGAACACGAGGTCTGCGGCGGCCGCCAGCTCCAGGAGCAGTCCCCTTTGGGTGGCGATGAAGTCCCGCATGGTATCGAGGGCCACCAACTGCGAACCGGGGAGCAACCCGAGCAGGTCGAGCTGCGCCTGGGGCGGCATCGAGCCCAGGAAGAGGATGCGGCTGCGAAGCGCCGCTCCTCGTGTCCGCGGCCGCCAACCTTCGTACACCCCCAGGGCCTGGTGCTCCTCGAGGGGAACTGCGGCGTCAGCCCCATGAACGGCCCGCCAGCGGTAGGTCGGGCCGGCGATCCGCTCCACCCCCTCCAGGGCTACCCCGGGCCGGGCCAGAAGCGATGCCAGCTCCTCTCCATCGGCACCGATCGCTGCAACCGGGCGGACGGGGCAGTGGCGGCAGGCCGCCAGGGTGAAGTAGAGCGCCGATCCGCCGGGGACGGCGTGCACCGTGCCCGCCGGGGTGGTGAGGTCATCGAAGCCGAGGGTGCCACCGGCGGTGATGGCCCAGTCGCTCACGGCCGAGCCGTCCCCGCCGGAGCTACGGCTGACGAAAGAGCGGGATCACCGGCGCCAGGCCGCGGTGCCGCTCGTCCTGGGCGGCCCGCATCAGCCGGGCCTGGACCTCGAACAGGATCTCGCCGACATGGTCCGGGTGACGATCCCGGCCCAGCTCCAGCCGCAGACGGGGATCGACCGAGTTGGTGAGCGCCGCCACCTGCTCCCAGACCCGCCCGGAGATGAACCTGTGGGACTGGAGCCGGCAGCGCTCCACATGTTCCAGGAGTTCGTCCGACATCTGGAGCCGCTGGTGCGCGGTGCGGCAGTGCCGGGAGCGGAAGGTGAGCTGGACTCGCGCCGCGGCAATCTGCAGCGCGGTCAGTTCGTACGGGTTGCGGTAGGCAGCAGCAGCCGACATCGGCGCCATCATAGCGGCGGCTCGATTGGCCTATCCTCAGATCCGCATGCTCAACCAGGAACTGGGACCCGAGGTCCTCATCGGCAGTCAGGAGCGCTTCGCCGGGCGCCTCATCCGTGTCACGGTGGACCGGGTCCGGCTGCACAACGGTGCCGAGGCTGAGCGCGAGGTGGTGCACCACCCAGGAGGGGTTGGAGTGGTGGCCGTCGCCGAGGACGGCTCGGTGCTGCTGGTGCGGCAATACCGTCATCCGGCCGGAGAACTCCTGTGGGAGATCCCCGCCGGGGGAAGGGAAACGGGGGAGTCCGCGCTCGAGGCGGCCCGCCGCGAACTCGCCGAGGAGACCGGCTACGCGGCCGAGTCCTGGCTCGGTCTGGGGGCCACCTTCCTGGCTCCGGGGTACAGCACCGAGCTGCTCTGGTACTTCCGGGCGACCGGCCTGACCCGGGTTGGCAACCCCCATCCCGACCCCGACGAGCTGCTGGAGACCCGCTCGTTCACCGGGCAGCAGATTGCCGAACTGGCCAGCCGAGGGGGGCTGCGCGATGCCAAGACGCTGGCGGGTCTGGCCCTGGCCGGAGCTCTGGGCCTGGCCTCGGGCGGGCCTGGCCCGGGCACGCCATGAGCTCCGGGCGTCCAGGGCGCCGGGCTTGAGGGTGCGGCCCTGATCTCCGAGGAGCTGCGGGTCGACACGTCGACGGCGATCGTGGTGGACCTAACCGACAGCCTCCGGAGGTTCTGCTCGGGCAAAGGGGATGGCCTGGCCCACGCCTTCGTGCCCCACGCCACCGCCGCGCTGGTGCTGATTGAGCTGGGCGCTGGCAGCGAAGCCGACCTGGTGGAGTGGCTCGGACAGGTGCTGCCCCGAGGCGCCAGCTACCAGCACCGGCACGGTCCTCGCGGCCACGGAGCCGACCACCTCCTGCCCGCCGTCCTGGGCAGCTCGGTCTTGGTGCCGGTGCTGAACGGGAGTCCTCTGCTGGGAGCGTGGCAGAGCCTGGCCCTGATCGACACCAACGAAGAGGCCGACCTCCGCCGGGTGCGGCTCAGCTTCGTGCCCGGCTGATCTCCGCGAGCGGGTCCCGGGGCGGCTCGGGGAGTGAGAGGAGATCAGCTGCTAGGCGCCCTGGGGCACGGCGTCGTGGCTGTGCCGCCGCCACCGCTGCCCTGCGGCAGGATCAGCTGCGGCCGCGGCCCTCGAGCTGGCCGGCGGGCACGGTCCCTAGCCTCCCGGCCCGGAAATCCGCGAACGCCTGCGCCAACTCCTCACTGCTGTTCATCACGAACGGACCGTACTGGGCGACCGGCTCGCGGATCGGCCGGCCCCCCAGGATCAGCACATCCAGGGCTGGACTGCGGCTCTCCTGCTCCTCATCGGCCTGGATCCTGATGTAGTCCCCGGCCCCGAACACAACCAGCTGACCCATCGCGAACCTGGGGCCGGCCCCGGCCCTCCCCGCTCCCGCTAGTGAATAGGCGAGGGCGTTGAAGTCGGGACGCCAGGGGAGCACCAGCTGGGCCCCGGGGCTGAGGGTGGCGTGGACCAGAGCGATGGGCGTGTGGGTGATGCCCGGCCCCGGGCGTCCATCCACCTCCCCGGCTATGACCCGGATCAACACCCCCCCGTCGCTCGAGGAGAGCAGGGTCACCCTGCTGGCCCGGATGTCCTGGTAGCGGGGCGCCACCCACTTCAGGGCGGCAGGCAGGTTCACCCAGAGCTGGATGCCATGGAACAGGCCTCCCGAGACCACCAGCCGCTCAGGTGGGGTCTCGATGTGGAGGATCCCGGCTCCGGCCGTCATCCACTGGGTGTCACCGTTGGTGATCAGGCCTCCGCCGCCGTTTGAGTCCTGGTGCTGGAAGGAGCCGTCGATCATGTAGGTCACCGTCTCGAAGCCACGGTGGGGATGCCATGGGGTGCCCTTGGGCTCCCCGGGGGCGTACTCCACCTCACCCATCTGGTCCATGTGCACGAAGGGGTCCAGCTGGGCCTTGCTCACCCCGGCGAACGCGCGCCTGACCGGGAAGCCCTCACCCTCCAGAGCGTTCGGAGCGGACGTGATCGAGGTCACTGCCCGGCTGACGGTCAGGGACTCGTCGAGCTGACGAAGTCTCGGCACGGCGAGGGGATTGGCGGTGATGGCTGGCATGGGGCCTCCTGACGAGATCGGTTGGATCCAGCAACTTAGTTGCTCGTGCAACCATACCCCACCTGCGGGGGACCACTCCGTCAGGAGGTGGCGGAATCCCGGCCATGGAGGAGCTGCCGGCGGGCCTCAACGATCGGCTGAGCCACCTGCGGCGGCACCTCCTCATAGTGGCTGAAGCTCATGCTGTAGCGGCCGCGGCCCTGGGTCATGGCCCGCAGCTCGACCGGGAACCGGTACATCTCGGCCAGGGGCACCTTGGCGGTGACCTGCTCCAGCGCACCTCCCATCGGGGTCATGCCTCCGATGCGGCCCCGCCGGGAGTTGAGGTGGCCGATCACGTCTCCCATGTTGGCTGAAGGGACGATCACCTCCACATCCATGACGGGCTCGAGAAGGTAGGCGCCAGCCTTCTCCACAGCCTCCCGCATGGCCATGGCGCCGGCCATCTGGAAGGCGATGTCCTTGCCGTCCACAGGATGGGTCGAGCCATCCACCAGCCGGACCTTGGCGTCGACGATCGGGTAGCCGGCCAGAACCCCCTGCTCTAGGGTCTGCCGCACGCCCTTCTCAACCGAGGGCCGGAACTGCTGGGGGATCGAGCCGCCGAAGATCTTGTCCTCCCAGACGAATCCTTCTCCCCGCGGCAGCGGTTCGAGCTCGATGGTGCAGTCGCCGTAGAGGCCGGCGCCTCCTGACTGCTTCTTGTACTTGTGCTGCTGCCGCGCGGCGCCGCGGATCGCCTCCTGGTACGGGACCTGGGGCACCGCCAGGAGGGCCTCCACCTGGTACTTGCGCCGCAGCTTCTCCAGGGTCACGTCCAGATGGACGTCGCCGAGGCCGTGGAGGAGGGTCTCATGGGTGTCGGGATCACGCTCGATCCGCAGGGTGGGGTCCTCCTCCAGGATGTGGTTGAGCCCGGCGTTGATTTTTTCCTCATCTCCTTTGGACTTGGGCCGGATCGCCATGGTGTACGAGGTGGGCGGGAACTCCAGCCGGGCCTGGGCGGCCGTCCCCTTCGGCCCCAGGGTGTCCCCGGTCCCGATGTGGAGAAGCTTGGTGACGGCCCCGATCTCCCCGACTCCCAGCTGCTCCACCGGCTCCAGGGTCTTGCCCCTGGGCCTCATCGGCCGGGCGATCCGCTCCTCCTCGCCAGTGCGAGGGTTGAAGAGGTGGGCGTCGCCCCTGAGGGCCCCGCTCACCACCCGGAAGTAGGAGATCTTGCCGAACGGGTCGGCCACGGTCTTGAAGAAGAACAGCGTGGGGGAACCCTGCGCCTGGGCGGCGCTGGCACTCGGGCGGAGGTAGCTGACCAGGGAGTCGAGCACCGGCCCCGCCCCCAGGGCTTGGATGGGGGCCGCCACCAGGACCGGGGCCAGCTTGGCCTGGGAAGAAGCCAGACGGAGAGCCTCCTGAAGCTCTTCCCGGGACGGTTCCTGGCCCTCCAGGTACCGTTCCAGCAGGGCGTCGTCGGTCTCGGCCACCGCCTCCACCAACTCCTGCCGACGCTTGGCGGCCTGGTCCGCAAGCTCCGTCGGGCAGTCGGCCTCAGCGTATCCGCCATTGGCGTCGAAGATCATCGCCCGGCCAGAGAGCAGGTCGACCGCTCCCTTGAAGGAGCGCTCTTGGCCGATCGGGATCTGGAGGGCGATCGGCTTGGGGTCGAGCCGCTGCTGCAAGCTGGCATAGGTGGCCTCGAAGTCGGCGTGCTCCTTGTCCAGCTTGGTGATCACGATCAGGCGCGGGAGTCCACGCTCGGCCATCAGGTCCCAGGAGGTTTCGGCGCCGACGGGGAGCAGCCCACCAGAGGTGGCCGCCACCACCAGCAGCGCGGCGTCCGCCACCGCCAACGCCTCCCGCACCTCTCCTTCGAAGTCCTGGAAGCCGGGAGTGTCCAGCAGTGCCAGCCCCACGTCCTTCCACCTGAGGTGGGCGATCCCCAGCTGGACCGAGATGTGGCGGCGCTGCTCCTCCGGCTCGTAGTCGAGCAGCGCCGTTCCCTGGTCGGTGGAGCCCAGCCGAGGGGAGGCCCCGGCGGCGAAGAGCAGCGACTCCGCCAGGGTCGTCTTTCCGTCGTGGCTGTGGCCCAGGATGGCCACGTTCATCCCGGGTCCGCTCGTGCCCTCTGTCATGCCGCCCTGATTCTAGGGATCAGCCGCCACCCGGGCCAGGAGCTGGCGCAGACTTTGCCCGTGCCCGTCGAGCAGCGGCCGGTGCCGGTGGTCAGGCTGCGGACCCCGTACCCGGACCTCTCAACCCTGAGCGGGGAGAGTCAGCTCAGCCTCCGGGTCGAGGGCGGGGCCAAGCTCGAGGAACTGGCGGTCGCGCTGGCGGAGTTCCGGCCCGAGCTCGGCGCCGGCTCCAACAGCCTTTCCCTGTCGCTCTCAGGCCGGATCGGCGCGATCTCGGAAGCGCTGAGCAGCCTTCCTCCGGAGCAGCGGGCAGGTCCCCCGGTGGTGGAGCTCCAGAAGGCGCTGGAGCGCTTCCGGGGGCCGGCACCGGCCCTGCGGCTGGGCCATCAGGTGTGGCGGTTCGGGGAGCGCACGTACCTGCTCGGGGTGGTCAATGTGACCCCCGACTCCTTCAGCGGAGACGGAGTCGGCAGCAGCCCCGAAGCGGCTGCGGAGAGGGCTCGGCTGTTGGTCAGCGAGGGGGCCGACGCCATCGATTTGGGGGCCGAGAGCACCCGGCCCGGGTATCGACCCGTCTCGGCCGCGGATGAGATCGATCGGCTGGTGCCCGCCTTGACGTTGATCCGGAGGGAGCTCTCGGTGCCGGTCTTCGCGGATACCAGCAAGGCCGAGGTGGCAAGGGCGGCCCTCGACTCCGGGGCCGACGCGATCAACGACGTTTGGGGGCTCCGCCGTGATCCTGAGATGGCCGGAGTGGTGGCCCGGGCGAGGGTCCCGGTGGTGTGCATGCACAATCGGACGGAGCCCCAGTACCGCGATCTCATGGGGGAGCTCCAGGCAGAGCTGCGCTTCTCCCTCCGCATCGCTGAGGAGGCGGGGATCCCGCGGGAGCGGGTGGTGGTTGACCCGGGAATCGGCTTCGGCAAGGGCCCGCAGCAGAGCTACGCGGTTCTGCGCAGGCTCTGCGAGCTGAGGTTGCTCGGATGTCCGGTCCTGGTCGGGACCTCACGAAAGTCTCTGATCGGCTGGCTCCTGGACGAGCGCCCGGTGGGGACTCGGTTGCTCGGCACGGCGGCAACCGTGGCCTGGTCGGTGGCCAACGGAGCCGACATCGTGCGGGTTCACGACGTGGGCCAGATCCGCGACGTCGCCCGGGTGATGGACGAGCTCTCCCGGCGTTCCCCATCCTGAGCCGGGATGCCGGCACCGGCTGAGAGGGGCCCGAGGCAGGGCACGACGGCGCTGCTGGCACTGGGCAGCAACCTGGCTCCGCGGGAAGTCAACCTGGACCTGGGGACCGTCGCCCTGCTGGAGGCTGGTGCTGCGCTGCTGGCAAGCAGCCCTCGGTGGCACACCCATGCCCTCGGCACACCGCCTCAGGAGGACTTTCTGAATCAGCTGCTGCTCCTCCGAGACCTGAGAAGTGGCCCCCAGTGGCTCGCCCTGGCCCGAGCGGCCGAGGGGCGGGCCGGCCGCCGCCGGAGCGTGGCCCATGGGCCTCGCTCCCTCGACGTGGACATCATCCTGATCGAGAGGCAGAGCTGGGAGACCGAGGAGCTGACGGTGCCCCATCCAGGGCTCCTGACCAGACCCTACCTGCTGCGAGGAGCCGCCGAGCTGGTCCCGGACTGGAGCCACCCGGTCCTGGGCATCTCGATTCGGGAGTTGGCCCGCCAGTTGCTCACCGGCAGCTGGGCCCTTCGATAGCCCGGGGGGACTACAGCGGCAGCCGGTCCGCCAGGGCTGGGGTGGCTTTCAGCGTGCTGGCGATGACCCTGCACGCAGGGTCGACCTGGGGGGGCTCGCTGAGATCCAGATACCAGGCCTGCTCGGCGTAGAAGCGGTCAACCCACATGCCCCCCTCCCGGAGCACCAGTCCCACCCGAACCGCCCGTCCCTCCTGGTCGGGGACCGCCCGGCTGAGCAGCCCGTTCACCGTCCCGATCCAGGACTGGAGCTCGGTCAGCTCGCTCAGCTGGTAGCCGCCGTCGCCCAAGTCATACTCCACCACCACCTCCACGAACGGCCGAGCCGAGCTCCGCCGGTGACCGCAGACCTCCTCCTCGTCGTGGTAGAGCTCGCATTCACTGCCTGGTCCGTAGGCGCCCACATAGGTGAGCAGCGCGTCCCAATGGAAATGCACGGTCGCGGCGTAGCGATGGGGCGGCTCGCTGGCCGGAAGCCTAACCGTGGCGTGGAAGGTCCGCTCTCCGCTGCTCGGCTCGATCTCGTGGGCCACGTCCTGGACGATCAATGAGGCCCTCTCCAGCCCCTCCAGAAGTTCGGCGGCCAGCTCCTCGTAGGTGGGGAAGTAGGAATCTCCGTTCTCGCGCACCTCGTCCCGCTTCATCGCCGTCCCCGGCTCCTCACCCTGCGGCGCGCCATGTCCGCTAGGGCCAAGACCGCCCTGCCACCGGTATGGAGCTGCATAGATCTGGCCCCCGCGTAGCGGATCTGCCGACCCCCAAAACCTCGCTTGAACTGAGCCAGGCCCCGCCAGGGATGGTCGGGTTCGTCGTTCTCCGGAATCCCCCAGAGATCGTACCCGTGGCAGCCTTCGGCGCGGGCGAGCAGCATCGCCCGCCACTGGAGGAGCTGGTTGGGCATCCGCTCCCGATGCCGCGAGGTGGCCCCTCCGTACAGATAGATGGTCTGTCCCGCGAAAGAGGCGGTGAGGATGGCGGCCACCACCTCGCCCTCCACCTCCGCAGCCAGGATGTGGACAGCTTGGCCGAGCTGCTCCGCCACCGCCGCGAGGTGGCGACTGCTGGGCAGGTGGATCCCCTGCCTGGCCTCGGTGACCCGGATGCAGCCGATGAGCTCCTCGATGGTCGCGTCCTCCCTGACCACCACGCCTCCCCTTTCCGCCAGCCGGATGTTGTAGCGGGTCTTGGAGTGAAAGCTGGCAAGGATGCTGTCTGGCTCCCTCCTGAGGTCCACTTCGACGGTTGCGAGGGGCTGGCGGGGGTGCACCGGCTCCCACTCCAGCCAGGGATGGCCGGGCGGTAGGCTGCCCTCCGCCCAGGGGACCTCCACCTCCAAGGCTAGCGCCCGCCGCTCCCGCCCGAGCTCCAGCAGAGCCTGCATCGCCTCCCTGAACGCGGCCTGGTCTGGTGGCGCGCAGACCGGCCCTCTGGGCACGTAGATGCGCGAGAAGCCGCCCAGTCCGACGGGGGTCACCAGGGCGGAGATCGGAAGCACGCCGCCTGAGGTCTGGACCTCCAGGCGGCGGGTCTCCCAGCCGGCCCGGGCCTGAACCTCTCCCCAGGCATGGGACTGGAGCAGGTTTGCCGCTGGCCACTCTTGGAGCCTGCCGTCCCACCGCGCGGCTGCCCCCAACGTCGTCGGCGGAATCACGCGGGCATTCTGGCAGACGGTGCCCGCCACCCAGCCGGCGCGCCTCGGAATTGTGAGCTGGCCTGTGCTAGTATCGCGCCGACCGCCAGCGGGGAGGGCGGACTCGAGTTTAGTTCGGGTTGCGCCAAGGAGCTATTCGCGAGGATGCAAAACCAGGGCAGCATCGAACCGGACACTGTCGCCGAACTGCTCCAGACCATGCAGCAGGAACGGGCGACGGGAACCCTCTCACTTGCCAGCGATGGGAACCAGTGTTCACTCCACTTCCTCTTCGGCCACCTCTTCCACGCGATGAGCGCGGTTGGTGAGGGCGAGTCGGCAGTCATCGACGCCCTGGGCTGGCAAGACGGCGAGTACAACTTCAACCCGCGGGCCAAACTGCCCCCGGAGGAGACCATCAACAGCTCCACCGAAGACCTCTTGGCCGAGTGGCGGACCCGCCGCGACGACCGTGCGGCGGCCGCTGCTCCAGCCGAGGTCGCGGTGGCGGTCACCGGTTCTGCCGGTTCGGCTCGGTCTGAGGCAACCCTCGGCGTCGGTGCCGACGAGTGGCGGGGAGGTGCCCGGCGCACCGAGATGGCCGCGGCGGTCGGGGAACCGAACGACATTCCGTCCTACCAGGCTCCGGCTCCGTCCGCCCCGGAAAGGTTCAGTCCCCAGCCCTGGCCGGTGGCGGCGGCTTCTCCGGCATCCGCTGCTCCACTGGCTCCCGAGCCGGCACCGACACCGGGCTGGCCGGCGCCCAAGACCGTGGCTGCGCCTGGCCCCAGCATCGAGAGGTCTCGGCCCGCGCTGCCCACCCACCCGACGGCACCGTCCCCACGGGCCTCGGGGCCTGGCGGCGCGCCTCCTCGTCCGGTCGCAGGGGCAAGCAAGACTCAGCTCTCGATGGTGATTCCGATGCCAAGCGGCACCCCACTGCACAGCGGCTTGAAGGCCAGCTTCCTCAACTTCCCCATGCTGCTCAAGACCCTCAGCCAGGATGGTTTCTCTGGCTATGTCAGCATCCGAGGGGAGAAGGACCCCCAGAGCATCGGTCACATCCTGCTGCGGGATGGAGCGATCCTCCAGGCCCAGCAACGCTCGGGCGGTTCCTACCGGCGGGCCAAGGCCGCACTCCAGGAGGTTGTCCGCGGGGTAGCCTCGGGCGAGGGCCTGATCGACGCCGTCGAACTTCCCGGCGAATTGATCGGCTCACTGAGCGGACTGGTGGTGGCCAGCACGGTCTTCTACCAGCTGCCCTCCCGGATCGTCGACTTCGACGCCCTCTTGGAGTTCATCGGCGAGCAGCCGGTCAGCGGCGGCATCCTGGTGAGCTCGGGACGAGACCAGGTCTCGGTGGTCCTGGTAACCGAGGGACGGGCCAAGGCGAGCTATGGCTCGGCCAGCCCGGAGATGACCGACGGACCCGGGGTTGGAGCCGCAGCCTGCGCGGAGCGGGAAGCGCGGATCGACGTGGTCTCGTCACCCGCCGGGCCGGAACCGGTAATCGAGCTGTCGGAGATCGGCTGACCGGTCGGCGGATGCGGCGCGGAGCGGCCAGTCCCATGCGCCCCGTGCTCCTTGCCGCCCTATTCCCTGCCCTCCTCGCTGCCGCCCTCCTGGCCGCCTGCGGTCCCCTCGGCCCACCTCAGATCACCAACGTGTCGCCCGCCCCCAGCCAGGGAGCGGTGCACACCAGCGATCCCCTGGTCATCACCTTCGACAGTGCGATGAATGAGCGCTCGGTCGAGTCCCGGCTTCGCCTGCGCACCCGCAAAGGTCGCCCCACCCCGGGTTGTTCGGTGACCCGCGCGGCCCGGGGCGAGCCCACGGGATGCCGCTTCGTGTGGGCCAGCCCTCGAGTCATGCGCCTGATCCACCCGGACCACCCCTGGGCGGTGATCACCACCTACAGGGTCCAGCTGCTGGGTGGCGTCGAGGCGGCCGACGGCGCGGTGAACTCGCTGTCTCACTCCTGGGAGTTCTCGACCGAGGGCGGACCTCAGGTCTCCGCCACCTCTCCCCCCAACGGCGGCACCATCGGACCCGACCAGGCGATCTCGATCAATTTCAGCCGGGACATGTCTCCCGGGGCTGTGAAGCGAGCGATCACTCTCTCTCCCGAGCCGGTGGGGGGATACCTGCTCGCCCGCAGCAGCAAGGTCCCCGGGCGCTTCCTTTTGGAGCCGGTCCAGCCGTTGGCTCCGGGGACTGCCTACACCCTCACGGTAGCCAGGAGGGCGCTGGACGTCGATGGCAACCGGCTCCAGCGACCGACGCTCGTGCACTTCACGGTGGGGAAGCTGGGCAGCACCCGCGCAGTTATCTTCCCCGCCGGTCCCTCCGACTCCGACTACACCCAGGTGCTGGCCGCGTCCGCGCCCCAGCTCCCTGGAGACCCGCCCGCGATCCGGGTCCTGGCCACGGCGCCAGCCGGAGAGCACTACCTGTGCACCTGGCCCTCGCCGGACGGCCTCCGGCTGGCAATTGAGATGGCCGGCAGCCAGCCGATCCAGGTGATCGACCTCAGCACCGGCAAGAGTTCAACCGTCCTGGGCAGCACCGGGAGCACCAGCGCGGCCTGGAGTTCGAACGGCCAGCAGCTGGCCTTCGTCGTCTCCGGAGCGCTTCGGGTCTACACGGTGTCCAGCGCCACCTCGGTGACCCTGGCATCGTCTCTGAACATGCGCGGGCCGCTCAGCTGGCGGCCGGACGGCCAGGTGGTCGCGGCCGTGGCGGTTCCCTCCACCGGCCAGACTCGGGTGGCCCTGCTCAGCCCAGCGCTCAAGGCGATCACCTTCCTGCCCACATCGAGCAGCAGCTCGGCGTCGGAGAACGATCCGGTCTGGAGCCCGGACGGTTCCAGCCTCGCCTTCGGCGTGGGCACGGGGTCCAGTCTGGCGCTCTGGCTGTACCAGCCCCTTCAGGCCAGCTCTCCACTCACTCTGGTCGCGGCAGCGGTGGGTCAGCCCCTGGCTTTCCTAGACCTGGACACGATCCTGGTGCGGCAGCCTTCGGGAGCGCTGGCGGCGGTCTCCACCACCACGGGGAGCGAATCGGTGATCGTGCGAGGCGAGGGCGGCCAGTACCCGCTGGCGGCCGCCGCGACTTCCTCTGGCCGCCAGGTCGCGTACAGCCTGAGCGTGTCCGGAAACGTGCAGGTCTTCTTGGCCAACGACGATGGCACCGGGGTGGAGCGCCTGACCGACTTCTCCAGATCCGACTCCCTCGACGCCGGCCCACCCGCCTTCAGCGGGAGCTGAACCCGGGCCCGGGCATCCCGCGAGGCCTTCTGCACCCGCCGTCACCTGGCCCCCTCGGCGGATACGCACCAGAGCCGCTCTGCCGGCGATCGCTGCCAGGGGCCCGGGAGGTCTGAACCAGGGAGCCGCGGGCCAGCTCTGCTTCGGGGAGCCTGCGTTGGTGCTCCCGCTAGCGCTCCGGTCCGGTTGGGGGACCACCTCCATGGCGGCCGCTCCTCCTGGCCTCAGCGATCTGGGCGACTTGCGGGGCGACCTCGCCCGGGGGAGGCGGACCCGGGCGTTGCGGCTCCCTCGGCAGGCGGCCCAGGACCTCTTGCCGAGGCGGCTGAGGCCGGGCGCCGAGATTCTGGACCGGCTGGGGGGTGGGAGCCAGAGCGGCTCAGGTCCCTGGGCCGGTCCCCGCCGCCAGCCGGGCCGCGAGCCCGTACTCGGGCAACAAGAGGTCCACGGTGCGCTCCCAGCTGAAACTCTCGGCCCTCTCCCGAGCGGCCTGGCGCATCCGACCTCGCTCCTCGGGGGGAGCAGCGAGCACCCGCGCGATTGCATCCGCGAAGGCGGCGGGGTCGTGGCCATCCACCAGGTACCCCGTCCTCCCGTGGGCCACGACATCGCGCAGTCCCCCTACTGAGGCTGCCACCACCGGCGTCCCGCACGCCTGAGCCTCCAGGGCCACGAGCCCGAAGGACTCCGTGTGGGAGGGGACCACGACCACGTCAGCCAAGCAGTACAGGAGCGCCAAGCGATCCTGGGGCCGGGCCCCCAGGAAGCAGACCGTTCCCTGCAACCCCAACGTGTGCACCCTGGTCTCCAGCTCCCGCCTTTGGTCCACCAGTGCGCCGTCGCTGCTGACGTCCCCAACGAAGATCAGCTGGACCGGATCCAGCACATCCTTCCGGGCTGCCAGGAGGCCGAAGGCGTCGAGCAGCGTATCCGGCCCTTTCAGCGGCTCCAACCTGCCGGCGAACAGCACCACGCGACGCCCCTCGAGCTTGAGCTTCCGCCGGAGCCGGCTCGGGTCCCGGGGCTGGAACCGGACCAGGTCGACCCCTGGCGGCGCCACCGCCAGCTGCGTTCGGCGTGCCCCGTAGAGCCGCTGCAGCGCCTGGGCCTCGCCTGGCGTGTTGGCGACCAGGCGGGCCCCTGCAGTCACAGCGCGGCGCTCTGCCAGGAGCCTGCCCGGTCCGTCCCCGTTGAAGCCGTATTGCCGCTTGACTGCGGCCAGGGTATGGGCCGTGTGGAGCCAGGGCACTCCCAGTTGGCTGGCCAGCTCGGCGGCCACGTCGACGGTCAGCCAGTAGTGGCTGTGGACGGCGACGTAGCGCCGATCAGAGTGTCGCACGAACTCGCGGATCCCTCGGAGGTACTCCTCCCGTGTGTCGGGGAGTTGGGGCTTGGAAAGCCTCCGGCAGGGCCCGGCGTCGATCGCGACCACCCGGCTGCGGGGGCCCATGGCCTGCTCGACCGGGTCGTCGGGGTGGGTGCGGCGCACGAAGATGTCCGTATGGATTCCCCTGGCTCCGAGTTCCTCGCAAACGGCGCGAACGTAGACGTTGAGCCCGCCGTTTTCGCGCTCGCCCAGCCTTGCCAGGGGGGAGGCGTGCAGCGACAGGAAGGCGACCGTCTCCCCGGGCGTCGCGCCCGAGGCCGCCGCTGAGCGCCTCACCCGCATGCCTCCCCACCAGTGGCCGATGTCAGCTGGAGGCGCCACAACGGACGGTCCTGGGCCCCGAGGTGGTACTTGTAGCCCTCGCTGCCGCGGAGCAGGTCCGCGCGGTGGCAGCCCTCCTCGAGCGCCAGCCGGATTCCTTCCGCAACGCAGATCAGCCCAGGCGAAAGCGCGGCCAACGCGGGGTCATAGCCGGAGTTGTACAGGTACCAGGTGCCAGAAACTGTGATCCCGTGGGCCGCCGCGATCAGCTCCCCACCTGCCTCTACGAACTGGATCCTGAGCCAGCCTCGTTGGTGAAGTCTCTCCGAGGAACGGCGGATGAAGGCCTCGACCTCGTCGGTCAAGAAGGCCTCCTTGTGGGACCCGCTGCGCCGAAGAAGCGCCAGGAAGGCGTCAAGTGCCGCCGCTAGGCCGAGGTCGGCCAGGGTGACCGTCCGCCACCCGGGCCGCTCGGTGTCGAGCCGGCGCAGCTTGCGGCGCAGCTCGTGGCGATCCTTCTTGTTGAGCCGCTCGGCCAGGTAGGCCTCAAAGCTGCCCTCCAACTCCACCTGTGGGCTCACCTCCTCCTGGACGAGCTCCGCCCGAAGCCCGAGTTGCTTGGCGCCGGATCGCAGCGCGCCGAGCGTCTCAGCCCCGTCGGGAAGGTAGTGGAGCTCGAGGCAGAGAGGCTCTCTGCGACCGTCCTCCGTCGGACCCCCTCCCGGGAAGAGCCAGTCCAGGGCCGCCAGCACCACCTCTTCGGCCTGGCCGGGACAGTGGACGAAACCCAGATGGTCCGACAGGTCGACACCTCCGCCGATACGGAGGAGTTGGGGCCTTGCCTCCTCGAAGTAGAGGGGAACGACACCGACCGGCCGGTCCCCAGAACGGACCACGAGGCACCGCAGCCCCAGCTTCTCACCGAAGGTCTCCCACCAGCTGTACTGCCACTCCCAGGAAAGAAATGGGTTCACTGGCGGGCCGGAGGTCTCAATCTCCTGCCACGGGGATCGGAGCAGAGCGAGGCCAGCGGTGGTCCCCACCTCCTCCACCCGAAGGCCGCCGTCGCCTAGATCTGTCGCCGGTCGCGCCCCGAGGGGCGCTGGACATGAGGCCCCGATGCTTGCTCCACCTTGAAATTTCGGCCCGGTGCGGCGGCTCCTTCCGCGGAGATCGGTGAGATGACTCTACCATCGCGGCCAGCGGCCAAACATCTGCCAGGGAGCCTGCCTGCGCTTGAACGAACCCAGTCGAGCCGATGTGCAGATCTGGACGGTGGGCACCGGAGGAGGACACCGGAGCGTGGCCCTCGCTCTCGCCCAGGCGCTGCGCGCCAGCGCCCGGGGCCAGGTGACGGTGGCTCTGGATGACCCGACGGAGATTGCCATCGGCCGGACCGCACGGCGCCTGTTCGGCGCCTACGGGCCCTTGATCAGAACCTCGCCGGCGGCCTGGGGCATGCTCTTTCGTGGCTTCAGCCGCCCGCAGGCGGTCGCTGCCCTGGACCGCTTCCTGATCCGCCAGCTGGCGCCGGCGATGACCAAGAGGACCAGACTCCGTTCCCCGGGGGTGGTCGTCAATTGTCACCCCCTTCTGGGAAACTCCGTCCGGGCCGCGACCGCCCCCGTGGAGGGTGCGCACTCGAAGCTGGTGACCATGATGACCGACCTGGTGGGCGGCCACAGCGGCTGGCTGTCCACGGAACCGGATGCAATCTTCACCGCCACCCCACAAGCCTCCAAGTGGTGCCGCGAACACGGGGTACCCGACAGCCTGATCCGGGAGACCGGACTCCCGGTCGATGAGCGGCTGGCACTTGGTCCGGCCGGGCCGGCCGAGCGCTCAGAGCTGCGGCGCCGGCTGGGGATCGACCCTGACCGGTTCTGCCTGCTCCTCGGAGGCGGGGCCGAAGGGGTCGGCCATCTGAGGCAGTTGGCGAGTTGGGTTGGGTCCAGCGGCCTGCCCCTGCAGCTGGTCGTCATCTGCGGCAACAACGTGCGTCTCTTGGGGTGGGTCCGCAGGCACCCGACGCCGGTTCCGACCCTCGCTCTGGAGTTCGAACCCTCGCTGACGCCGTGGCTCCGAGCGGCCGACGCCTACCTTGGCAAGCCGGGTCCCAGCACTCTCGCCGAAGCTGCCGCGGCCGGTCTGGCGCTGCTGGTGACCCAGGGGCTGCCGGGCCAAGAGGAGCACAACGACGAGGCCGTCGTCTCCGCTGGGGCAGCGGTGCAGGTTCGCCACCGTGATGAGCTGCTTGGAACACTGTCCCGCCTCTGCCGCCCCGGCGATCCCCTCCTGGGCACCCTCCAGCGGGGAGCCGTGGCTTGGTCCCGGCCTGCGGCCGCCGGGTTGGCTGCCGAAGAGATCCTCAGGCTCCTGTCGGAGGACGTGCCGGGCGGCCCGCCTCGGGCACGAACCGCAGCCGCGTGAGCGGTTTGCCCGGGACCTCGGAGTTGATCGCCTCCAGGATCTTTGCGGACTCGATCTGAAGCTGATGGGCGATGGCCGGGTGGGCGCAGGCCAGTACCAGGGCCGACCCTTCGACGGCGCAAACGCGGACGTGGGGCCGAATGAATTCCCCGCAGACCTTTGAGAAGGCCGCCTCGATCCTGGCCTGGCGGACCGGCCTGGTTCCCCCCAGCCGGCGCACAGCCCTAGGGAGGATCGAGTCTATCCCCTCCATTCGCCCGGCTCCCGGTAGGGCTCTGGGACCACAGTCAGCTGCCCGGCGCTGGCCTGCAGGACCTGCGCGATCGGGATATCCCTGGTGATCCCGGGGTTCTCGGTGGACGTGATCAGGGTCTGCTCCACCGCCAGCTCGTCAGAGAGCAGCTGGATGAGGCCCGCGCGGCGGTCGCGGTCGAGTTCTGAGAGCACGTCGTCCATCATCAGCAGAGGGGTCTCCCCGCCAATTGTGAGGTGCTGGCGAACCTCCGCCACCTTGAGGGCCAGCACCAGGCTCCGCTGCTGGCCCTGGGAGGCGAACTGCCGTGCCGACCTTCCACCGAGCATGATCTCGAAGTCGTCCCGGTGGGGCCCCACCAGGCACTGCGCCCGGGCGATCTCCTCGCTGGAATTTCGTTCGATGGCGCTGCGCAGGGCCTCGGCCACCTCGGCCGCGTCTCGTGGGCCGGCCTCGCCGCCAAGACCTGGTCGATAGTCGAGCTGGAGCTCAGCCGACTCGCCGAGCCGGCCTACCGCCTCGGCCGTCACTGGCTGGATGTTCTGCAGGTAGCGCCTGCGGTCGTCCATGACGGTGGCCCCCTGCTCCACCAAGGCGTCCGTCCAGGGCCGCAGCTCGTCGGCTCTGGCGAACCCGTCGCGGACCCGACGGAGCAGCGCACTGCGGTGTTCCACCGCCCTCCGGTAGCGCACCGCTGCCTCGGCGTACCGGGGAGAGAGCTGGCTGAGGACGACGTCCAGCATTCTTCTGCGCGGCTCCGGCCCACCCTTGACCAAGAGCAGGTCCTCGGGCCAGAAGAGGACCACCCGGAACCCCCCCAACACCTGCCGCGGCGGGACCTGCTTCCCGCCCCGCCGCATCTTGCGCAGCCACCGCTCGGAGCCCGGATAGCGCTCCGCGCGGAGCTCGAGATCAGTCTCGCCGCTGCGGTCAACAAGATGGGCCGCCACCCCCATCCGGCTCTCCCCCCAGGCAGCGCACTCTCCCAGCGAACCAGACCGAGGAGACCGCGTCAGCGCCAACGTGGCGATCGCTTCCAGGAGGCTGGTCTTCCCCTGGCCGTTCTTGCCAATGACGAGATTGACCCCGGGGAGAAGGTCCACCGAGGCCTCGTGGAAGATCCGGAAGGAGAGCAAGCGGAGTCGGGATACGTACACGTGCCGGAGCCCGGCTGGGCCCTAGATGATCACCCTGACCGGCATGATCACGTACCGGTAGCTGTCGTCTCCAGGAGCCCTGACCAGCCCGGGCAAGAGCGTTCCGTTGAAGAGCATCTCCACCTCGGGAGAATCAATCAGGTTTAGGACATCGCTGACGTAGCGGGCGTTGAACGCGATCCCCAGGCCTGCGCCCTCGAGCGATGCGTCGACGCTGGCCACGTTGTCTCCAACCTCGTTGGTATTGGCTGAAATCACGATCTGGCCAGGCTCGCAGCGCAACTTGAGGACGTACCCAGCGTCCCTGGCGAAGAGGGAGACCACCTTGGTTACGCGCCGGAGCTCCTCGGTGGAGGCTCTAACCACCGTCTGGGACTTGGCCGGGATGACCTTCTCGTAGCTAGGGTAGATTCCGTCGATCAATCGGGCTGTCAGCTCGTACCCGGGCAGTTGAAACTTCACCTGAGCCCGTGATGCCCCCACCGTGAGGCTCACAGTGGCGGGGCCGGAGGAGACCGGCTTGAGCAGCCTTGCGAGCTCGGAGAGAGCCCTGGCGGGGATGATCACCCCAAGCCTCTCGATCGGGACCCCGCCCTCAGCGGCGCGAATCACCCGGATGGCGAGCCGGTGCCCGTCGGTGGCAACCAGGGTCACCTCGGAGCCGACGATCTCGGTGAGGACGCCGGTGTAGATCGGCCTCCCGTCGTCCGAGCTGGCCGCCACCACCGTCTGCTCGATCGCCGCCAGAAGGGTTTGGGGGTCCAGCTCGATGGTGTCCCCATCGGAGACGTCGGGGAGTGGGGGGAACTCGTTGGCGGCGACTCCCCGAATGTGGGCATCGAAGCGCCCGCTCTGGAGTTCAACAGTCTGGCTGGCGGCATCGAGCTGCCAGCGAAGCGGCTGCTCCGGCAATGCCGACACGAACTCGGAGAGGATCCGAGCGGGGACCGCCACCTGACCCTCCTCCTCCACCTCGGCTGCCAGCTCGTGGTGGATGGTCAGGTCAAGGTTGGTGGCGGTGAGTTCCAGAAGGCCTCCCCTGGCCTCTACCAACACGTGGTTGAGAATCGGCAGGGTCACCCGGTTGGAGACCGCGCGGCTCACCGAGTTGAGACCAGCGCCCAATTGCTGGGGCGAGACTGTGCACTTCACTGGATTGGCCTCCCTGGCTTCAAGGGCACCCGGCCCTCATTGTCAACAGCCCCTTGGAGTTCTTGGGTCCGATATGTAAAACCGTAGTCATAGTAGGGGAGTGAAGCGTGGGGAAACCGATCGAAGCTGATCTCGCCCTGCCGGTGCACATCCTGTGGAAAGCCGGGCTCCCGGGACCCACCCCTCCGGGAGCGAATGGTGGGGCAAGGGGTTGCTGACAGGAACCGGCGCCCGACCACAGGGACACTGGAAAAGGTGTGCTGAGTCGCTACCGGGAGTGGAGCAACTCGCGGAGGCAGCGGATGTCCTCGGAGACCTTCTGGTCCTCCTTGGCATCGGTGGCGATCTTCTCGTAGGAGTGGAGGACGGTGGTGTGGTCACGCCCTCCGAAGGCCTGCCCGATCGCGGGCAGGCTCATGGCGATCTCCTCGCGGATGAGGAACATGGCCACCTGGCGGGGGAAGACGATGTGCTTGTCGCGGCGCTTTCCCTTCATCTCCTCGACGGGGATGCCGTAGTAGTCGGCAACCGTGTCCTGAATGAAGGGGATGCTGAGTGGTTGGGCGTCGNNAGACGATGTGCTTGTCGCGGCGCTTACTCCGCATCTCGTCAACTGAGATCCCGTAGTACTCGGCCACCACCTGTTGGACCAGATCCACTGACAGGGGCTTGCTATCCGCCGCCGGGATGATGTCGCGCAGGATCTCTGAGACCTCGCTGAGCGACGGGCTCTCGCCGCCAGAGAGCGAGGCGTGGGCGAGGACCCGGATGAGGGCCCCCTCCAACTCCCTGATGTTCTTCTGGATCTTGAACGCTATGAAGGAGAGAACCTCCTCGCTGATGGAGGGTTGCTGGGGGTCGAGCTTGCTCCGGAGGATCGCCAGCCGGGTCTCGAAGTCGGGCGGCTGGATGTCCGCCATGAGGCCACCCTCAAACCGGGTTCGCAGGCGATCCTCCAGGGTGGGGATCTCCCGAGGAGGCCGGTCAGAGGTGATCACGATCTGGCGGTTAACCTCCTGAAGGGCGTTGAAGGTGTGAAAGAACTCCTCCTGGGTTCGGTCCTTGCCGGCGAGGAATTGGATGTCGTCGACCAAGAGCACGTCCACGGTCCGGTAGCGGTCCCGGAACTGCGCCATCCGGTTCTCCTGGATCGAGGTGATCATCTGGTTCAGGAAGCTCTCGGACGTTACGTATGCGACCCGGAGGCGGTGGGTCTGCCAGACCGCGTGACCCACCGCGTGCATGAGGTGGGTCTTCCCCAGTCCCACGCCGCCGTACAGGAACAGCGGGTTGTAGGCACGGCTGGGGGAGTCGGCCACCGCTCGGCAGGCGGCGTAGGCGAAGCGGGAGTTGTTCCCGTCAACGAATGCGGTGAACGTGTAGCGCGGGTTGAGCCCGGGAACGGTCTCGGCAATGCCCTGAGCGCGCTCGTCGGGGAGGGCCGCCGAGGGCAGGCTGTTCCCCGGGGCGCTCGCCGTGGCCCCCGGGGCCGGCTGGACGGCGAACTCTACCTTGATGTCCCGGTTGAGGATGGCGGAGAGGGTCTCGCGGATCACCGCCGAGTAGCGGTCGCTCACCCAGTCGCGGGCCAGAGGGGTGGGCACGGCGATTGTCGCCCGGGCCTCGCTCTCGTCAAAGGCCAGGAGCCGGGCATTCTTGAGCCAGGCTTCGTACCCCGGGCGGCTCACCTGGAAGCGGAGCTCCTCCTGGGCCGCCGACCAGAGCTGATCTGGCGCGAGACTCACCCGGGGCCTCTCACCGACTCCAGGGCCCCGGGAATGGAGAGCAATTCACACCTTATGCACAGAAGTGGATAACCCACCTGAGGGGCAGAGTCACCCTGTGGAAGAGAGGAACTCGGACCGGGTCTAGCCCACCCCCGCGGTCGCTCCCGGATGGTAGCACCGACCACACTGGGGCGCAACGGAGGTGAGCTCGGCGGGGTGGAGTCGGGGAGTTGAGGCAAGGGTCGGCCCGATGGGCGGTTGGTCGGGGAGCCGCGCGGGTGGGGAGCCCGGATGGCCGCCCGGTCCGGGGACGCCGGCAGCCAGGGGCACCGAGCCCAAGGGGGACGCGCCGGAACGTGCTCCCCCGGGGCCGTGCGTCGCCGGAAGGCGCCGTGCTGGAGAGTGGAACCGAGGTCACAGAAGCCCTCGCACCACCCCAGGGGTCTTGTTCAGCTCCAGGGTGGCTCGGGAATCTGGTCGAGGCCCGGGCCGCGGGGCCAGGGCGTCCGATTTGTGGCGCCGCCGCGGAGGGTACGGGGGGTGCCCCGGCGGCCAAGGCGGAGTCGGGTGCGCAGGATGGAGCCCAGCGGGAATGGGCGGGAACGAGGGATCCGGATCGGCCGCAGCGGGACCGGCTCCGAGGGAGCGTCCCCGTGGGAGCTCAGCTCGCCAACCCCGGACCCGCCATGATCGATCCGAGATCTGGGCTGAGGATGCGCTGTCTGCTATCCTCAGCGCCGACCCATATCGAGCCAGCGCGCCTAGGAGCGGGGACGGCGTCCGACTTCGGGCCGAGATGCTCGGCTGTCAAGGAATTCGGTCATCAAGAGAACATTCCAGCCCAAGAAGCGCTACCGGAGGAAGGTGCACGGCTTCCGTGCGCGCATGTCGACCCCCGGAGGGGTTCGCGTCCTCAAGCGCCGCCGGCTCAAGGGCCGTTGGCGCCTGACCCCAGCGCCGGTGCGGTGAAGGCGAAGTACCGACTCCGCCGCTCCGCTGACTTTCGGGCCGTGAGCGCGGAGCGGACAGGTGCGGGAGACCAGGTCCTTCGCGTCCGGATCCGGGCCAACTCCACAGGGGCTCCCCGCATCGGCATCTCCGTGACCAAGAGAGTCGGAGGTGCAGTGCAGCGCAACCGGCTGCGG
>PLTL01000083.1 GCA_003164475.1 Candidatus Dormiibacterota bacterium
GTGACCCCCTGCTGAGACGTTGGTTGTGAGCAACTCCATTGTCCCAGTTGGATTGGTCGCCTGTCTTTGCGTCCGGACCCTTACCTCATCGGTGGATTCGGGCTAAGGGTAGAGCGTTTCCTCAAATTAGAGTGACGCCGCCCCGGGCTGGCCCAGGGCTGCCCCTCGAGTTCGAGTCTGGGCGCCCGACCACGCGCCCGCCGAGTCTCTTAGGGCTTCGAGGTGCGCGGCGCCCTCGAGGACTCGCGGATCTGCAGGCGGCACTCGAGGGTGATCCGTTGCGGCGGCATGGTCCGATCCGCCACCCGCCGGAAGAGCTGCTCCACGGCGGCCTCGGCGATTTCCCTGATCGGCTGGGCGATGGTGGTGAGCGGAGGCTCCACCAGGTTGGCCCAGGGTGGATCGTCGAAGGCGACCACGCCGAGAGTTTCCGGGATCCGGACGGCCCGGGCCCGCAGAGCCTGGAGCGCCCCGATGGCCATCTGGTTGTTGGCGATCACCAGGCCGTCCAGCTCCGGGTGCTCGTCCAGCATCATCTCGGTGGCCCGGTAACCCATCTCGAGGCTGAACTCCCGGAGGGCCGTGATCGGTTCCAGGCCGGTCTCCTGCATGGTCGCGAGGTAACCCGCCAGGCGCTCGGTCGTCGTCCACACGCCCTCGCGTCCGCCGATCCAGCCGATGTGCTGGCGACCGCTGTCGACCAGCAGCCGGGTGCCGGCGGCGGTGGCGGCGGCATTGTCGGATACGACCAGATCGGCGCGCGGGTCGGCGACCGGTCGGTCGATGGCCACCACCGGGGTTCCCCTGTCCATCAGGCGGGCGACCGCCGAGTCCCCCTCGGCGGTCGGCGAGATCACCACGCCCATGACCCGCTCGGCGGCCATGACCTCGAGATACGACGACTGCTTGGCGCTGTCCTCGCCGCTGTTGCAGAACAGTACCCGCGCCTCCCTTGCATACAGAGCCTCCTCGATCGCTCCCACCAGGGTGGCGAAGTGGGGGTTCTGAATGTCGGACACGAGCACCCCCACCGTGGACACGCGGCCGCGCCGGAGGTTGCGGGCCAACTCGCTGGGTTGGTAGTCGAAGCGCTCGGCGACGGCGAGGACTCGCCGTCGCAGCTCCGGGGTCACGGGGCGTGAGCCGGTGATCACCCGAGAGACGGTGGCCGGCGACACCCCCGCCAGCCTGGCGATGTCCCCAATGTTCACCCGGGGAGAGGCTGCGTTCATGGAAAGCGTTATCCGAAGTGGGCCGCCGCATGGATCGCCGGGTCAGTCTGACCCGCGCCGGCCGCCTGGCAGTATGGCACAAGGACTTTGGCGCAGGACGATTGACAGGCCCGCAGGTGTCGTGCTAGCCTCGCGTTCACCGTGGGAAAGCGATTGCCGAGGCCATTTCGCTGGGTTTGGGCGGATTCGACGGCCCTCCGCCAGCCATGGCCGCATGGGTGGCCGAGGTGGCTCGGGTGGAGGTGGCTCGAGGCAGGCGCGGCGGAGGCGGCCGGGTGATCCACCCCGCCGGCTCAAAGGTCGTGCTGGTGATCCAGGCCCACGCCGACGACGCCACCATCTGGTGCGGCGGGCAGGTGATCAAGTGGGCGCAAGCGGGGTGGCGGGTGGTACTGGTCCGCGCCCCCAATGACGAGAACGCGTCGGTCGGGCTCGACCGTGAGGCAACGGTGAGGACCAACGAGGAGGAGTTCCGCCGCGGCGCCGCCCTACTGGGCGCCGCCGAGGTGGTCAGCCTGGGCTTTCGGGACGGCCTCCTGACCGACTCGGCCCGCATACCCCTCCGGGACCAGCTCATCCACCTCTACCGCAAGTTTCGCCCCTACGCCACCGTCAGCTTCGACCCGTACTCCACGCTCTTCGAGAACAACCAGGACCACCTGGTCGTCGCCAGGGCGGCCGACGAGGCTTTCTGGATGGCCATGGGCGCCAAGTACGTGCCCACCGACCTGGACAGCGGTCTCGGGCTGCACGGAGTCTTCGAGCGCTGGTACTTCGGCCGCCGCCTGCCCGAGGTCTCGGAGTGGGTGGATATCAGCGACGTCATGGACGCCAAGATCGAAGCCGCGACCGCCCAGGCAACCATGATGTGGGACACCCTGCATCAGCTGGAGCTCATGTCGCGCACGGCGGGGGTGTCGATCCCTCGATTCCCACCCGCTGACGGGGATCTCCGCCCGCTGGTGGAGGTGTTGCTGAAGAGCAGCGACGGTCCCGCAGGTTCCCGCCATGGCTGCGCCTTCGCGGAAGAGTTCCGCACCGTGAGGTTCGCCGCCCTCTCCGGCAGCCAGACCGGCCTGCTGGAAGGCCAAGAGACAACGCGTTCAGGGGATTGAGGAGATTCAGGATATGGCCGTCGTCCCAAAGACAAGAGTGGCGGAGAGTGGGTCAGGTTACTTCATCCGAAACGCGACAGGGCTCGTCCGCGAGATGTCATGGTTTGACAGCTTTGTCGTCGGCTTCGCCCTCCTCAACGTCATGCTGGGGCTGGCTGAGACGTTCGCGTTCGCGCCCTACGTCTTCCCCGGCGCCAGTGTCGCTCTGGCGTTCGTCATCGGTGCCGTCTTTGCCCTGGTGCTGGGCTATCTCTACGCAGCGCTCTCCGCCACCATGCCTCGCTCCGGGGGCGACTACGTGTGGACGTCGCGCACGCTGTGGGGGTGGATCGGTTTCGCGGTCAACTTCTTCTTCACCCTGGAGAACATCGCCTTCATCGCCATCAACATCTGGTTCCTCTGCTCCTGGTTCATCCCGGCCCTGCTCTGGCCGCTGGGCCTGACCGGGCTGGCCAACTGGTGTTCGAGCCTGACTGGAGCAGCCATCCTTGGGGTGCCGATGATCGCGGTGCTGGTGTGGGTCTTCCTGCGTGGCCTGCGATCGGTCAAGAAGTTCTTGCTCACCGTGTTCATCCTCAACATGATCGGCCTGGTGGTCTGGTTCATCCTCATGGCGGTCAGTGATCCCAGCTCGGTCGCCGCCAACCTCAACGCCGCGGTTGGACCGAACACCTACCAGGGCATGATCTCAGCCGCGGGCAACGCGGGCTTTCATGTCGTGAACAGTTCGATCGGTCGCAACCAGTGGCTGATGGTGATCTTCGCGACCCAGAGCTTCTTCGGGTTCCAGCAGATCGGCTACTTCGCTGGCGAGATCAAGCGGGTCCGCCGGGCGGCCGTGCAGTCGGTCGGGCTGGCGTGGGGGCTGGGGGTGATCCTCTTCGTGGGCGGCTCGCTGCTGGTGGTGCACGCCTTTGGCAACACCTTCGTCCAGGACGCCGCCTATCTCTTCAACGCCGACCCGTCCAAGTACTCGGTCCCGACCGGTGGCTTCCTCTCCGGGCTCTCGCTGTTCCTGACCACCAACAAGGCGCTGCAGTTCATCGTGGCCCTCGGCTTCGTCTGCTGCATGCTCTGGATCCTGCCCGCCGGGATGATGATCGTCACCCGCAACATGTTTGCCTGGTCGTTCGACAGGATCCTGCCGGACTGGATGGCCAAGGTGGGTGACCGCACCCATTCGCCGACCAACGCCACCCTGGTGGCGGGCGTCCTCGCCTACGGGTTCCTCCTGCTCACCCTGTACACGGCCTTCTGGTCTTACATCATCAACCTCACGGCGATGGCGGAGACCGCCCTGGTCATCGTGTCGCTGGGAGCCATCATCCTGCCCTGGCGCCGGCCGGACATCTTCGCCACGGCACCCGGGATGGTCACCTACCGGATCTGGAGAGTGCCGCTGATAACCTGGGTGGGCTCCCTCAACCTCGTCATCTGCGGCATGATCGCCGTGTTCGGATGGATCACGCCGGCCCTGGGGGGCACGATCGCCCCGGCTTCGCTCATTGCCAGCGCATCGATGTTCCTGGTGGCGTTGCCGATCTACTTCATCTCGCGGGCGGTGAACCAGCGGCGGGGTCTGGACCTCTCGCTCGCCAACAAGGTCCTCCCGCCCGAATGAGCCGGGTGGCAGGCTAAGCCGATGAGCAAGTTCCGCCTCTTCTTCACCACCGACATCCATGGATCGGACGTCTGCTTCAGGAAGTTCCTGAACGCGGCCAAGGTCTATGAGGCTTCCGTGCTGGTGCTGGGAGGGGACATAACGGGCAAGCTGCTCATCCCACTCGTGGATCAGGGCCAGGGCAGGTACCGCTACCACTGGCTGGACCGCGACGTGGTCACCGACTTGGAGGGTATCGCGGCGGCGGAGCGGGAGATTCGCGCCGCCGCTGCGTACTCCTTCCGGACCGACCCCGAGCAGCTGATTCGGATCCAGGCGGATCCGGACCTGGCTTCGGAGGTCTTCGTGGTGGCCATGGCGGAAGTCGCCAAGCAGTGGGTGGCGCTGGCCGAGGAGCGGCTCCGAGGCCGTGACGTCGAGTGCTACATCGCGCCCGGGAATGACGACGACTTCGGCATCGACGAGGTGCTGGGGAACTCGGACGTGGTGCGCAACCCGGAGGGAGAGGTGATCGCGCTCCGCAACGCCGTCGAGATGATCGCCACCGGCTACTCGAACCCGACCCCGTGGGACACCCCGCGGGAGGAGCCGGAGGAGGCCCTGCTGGCGAGGATCAGGGCGATGGCGGAGCGGGTGAGGAATCTGAGTACGGCGGTCTTCAGCCTGCATGTGCCCCCGTATGGCAGTGGGCTGGACCAGGCCCCACTGCTGGACAGCAACCTCAAGCCGCAGGTCTCGGGTGGGATGGTCCAGATCGGCCCGGTTGGGTCTACCGCGGTGCGGGATGCGATCAAGCAATACCAGCCAAGCGTCGCTCTGCACGGCCACATCCACGAGTCGCGCGCTGTCGTGCGGATCGGGAGGACCCGCTGCATCAATCCGGGCAGCGAATACGGTGAGGGCGTGCTCCGCGGCGTGCTTCTCGAGCTGGATGAGAAGAAAGGGATGCTGGACCATGTGCTCATCGCCGCGTGACCGCGATGAATGACGCCGGCGGAGGGGTGACGGCGCCTGAGCTCACCGAGGAGGCCGACCGCCTCGTCGGGCTGGCGGAGGAGAGAGGACTTCATCTGCGCCTGCTCGGCGGGCTGGCGGTGTGTGAGCTGTGCCCGAGCGCGCAGCTGCCGGCTCTGCGCCGGCATTATCCCGACATCGACTTCGTGACCGACCAGCTCTCCGGCGCCGCCACCCGGTCGCTTCTCTCCGAGAACGACTATGAGGGCGACCAGCGGTTCAACGCCCTGCACGGTGAGACCCGGCTCCTCTTCTTCCATCGGTCGGGCGCGTGGCAGGTTGACGTCTTCCTGGGCGAGTTCTCGATGTGCCACAAGATCGACCTGAGCCGCAGCCTGCTGCCCGGGCGGCGCACCATCCCCCCGTCCGACCTGCTCCTCACCAAGCTGCAGATCGTCGAGATGAACCTCAAGGACATGAAGGACGTGGTCGCCATCCTCCTAGATCACCCGGTTACCGCCAACTCCGATCCGGAAGCCATCGAGCTCGGCCGTTTCACCGCAGCGACGTCCAAGGATTGGGGCCTCTACACCACGGTGACGGGCACTCTGACCCGGGTGCGGGCTGACGCCGCCCACCTCCTGGACACCGACCAGCTGGCTCGCGTCGAGGAGCGGATCACCGCCATCGCAGAGGCGATGCTGTCCGCCCCCAAGTCGCGGAAGTGGAAGCTGAGAAGCCGGATCGGCAGGCGCGTCCTCTGGTACGAGCTGCCTGACGAGGTGGGGAGATAGGAGCCAACCGCTTCATGGAGGTTGAGCTCGCGACGCCGCGCCGGGCGGTGGCGTCTGCTCGGTATGCCTGGCAATGGATTCGAATTTCGCTGAGCGCACCCGCGTTCCGGGCGTTGCCCGGCCGGCGGACCCGGTCCGGCGGCGCGGGGGGTAGCGGTGTGTCGAGTGCAAAAGGGGACTTGAGGAGATCAGCGTGAGCGAGGTACTTATTCGGGAGAGAACCGGTGTCGAGAGCGCCCTGGTCGGGGGCATCTCATCGCAGTTCCGGATCAACCCCTTCACGGGCGGCCATCTCACCGTGCGGCGAGCCAAGGGAGCTGTCATCGAGACCGTCGATGGAAACAGCTATCTCGACATGTTCATGGCCCACGGCAGCACCGTGCTCGGCCATGGCCACCCGGCTGTGATGCAGGCCGTGCGCGATAGTTTGGACGACGGCGTTGTGGTCGGCTACGAGACCGGGCTGGGGGAGGTTGTGGCGAGCCGGATCGCCGAGACGGTGCCTTCGGCCCAGGCGGTGCGGTTCACGGCGAGCGGCAGCGAGGCGGTGGGGTCGGCGCTCCGCCTGGCGCGGGCCCACACGGGACGCGACGTGATCATCAAGATCGATGGCCACTTCAACGGTGGCACCGATTACGCGATGGTCAACTCGCTGGTCGCCAACACCGACAGGGACAACCCCGGCGGCCGGCCGTCGCGCCCGATCCTCTCCTCCGGGGGCATCCCGGCATCGGTCGCCGAGTCGGTGGTCCCGGTTCCCTGGAACGATCTACCGGCCCTCGAAGCTGCCTTCGCCGCTCATTCCGGCCAGGTGGCCGGCGTGATCATGGTGCCCATCGACTTCAACAACGGCTGCATCACCACCACGACCGAGTACCTCGCCGCCGCTCTGGAGATGACCCACAGCCACGGGGCTCTGCTCATCTTCGATGAGATCCTCTCCGGCTACAAGACCGGTCTGGGGGGTGCCCAGGTCCTCTATGGCGTCATCCCCGATCTCACCCTGCTCTCCAAGTGTGTGAGCAGCGGCGTCCCGCTCTCGGTGCTCTGCGGACGGAAGGAGATCATGGAAACCCTCATGGTGCCGCTGCCGGCGGGCGCCATCCAGGGCGGCACCTTCGCGGGTAACATCATGGGCCTGGCGGCGGCCCGCGCCACCCTCGAGCTGCTCTCGGCGCCGTCGTTCTACCCGGATCTACTGGCCCGCTCGGAGCGGTTCTTCCGAGAGCTGCAGGGGGTCTTTGACGCCTCGCCGCTCCCCGCCCACGTGCAATGGGTGGGATGCATGTTCACGGTGTACATGGGTACGCGTGATCCGGTCACCAGCTACGCGCAGATGCGAACTCTGGACCAGGCGCTGAGCAAGCGCTACTTCGCTCGCTGCATCGCCGACGGCGTTTACTTCCACACCGACTTCACGGTGTCGGCTGCCCACTCCGACAGCATCCTCGCTCAGGTGCTCGAGCGCATGGAGCGGGCGGCCTCGAGCCTGGCATGAGCGGCGTGCTCGACGCACCCACCGGCTGGGCTTCGGACTGATGGGCGCGGCACCCCAGATCCTGGTGGTGGGCGAGCTAATCGCCGATGCGGTGGTGATGGGTGACGGTGCGGAGGGGGCAGGCGTCCGGGGGGCGAGCGGGGCGCTCCGCCTCATAGTTCGGCCGGGCGGATCTCCCGCCAATGCCGCGGTGGGATTGGCCCGGCTGGGCGTCGCCGTAGGGTTCGTGGGACGGCTCTCCGCGTCGGGGTTGGGGCCTTGGCTGACCGCCCACCTCACCGGCAACGGGGTGGACGTCGGCCACTCGCTCATCGCCAGCGAGGCGCCGACCCTGGCGATCGTGGCCCTGGACGCCGCCGGGCTGGCCAGCTACAGCTTCTACGGGGCGGACACGGCGGACTGGCAGTGGCGTCCCGAGGAGCTACCGCGGACCGACGAGCTGTCCGTCGCGGCGGTGCACACGGGATCCCTGGCGACGGCGGTCGCGCCGGGCGCGGGCGCGCTCGCCGCATGGATCGGGGAGGTCCATGCCCGCGGTGGGATCCTGATCTCGTACGACCCCAACGTGCGGCCCTCGCGGATCGCCGATGCTGCGGCCTTCACCGAACGGGCCCGTTTCCTAGTGCGACAGGCCCACCTGGTGAAGGTGAGCGAGGGGGACATGGCCTTCATGTACCCGCAGGCTGATCCATTGGAGGTTGCCCGCTCCTGGGCTGCGGAGGGCCCGGACCTCGTCGTACTCACCCGGGGCCCCCGGGAGGCCGTGGCCTTCCGCGCGGACGGCTCGCGGGTGGCCGGGCCGGCCCTGTCCGGCCCCGTGGTCGACACCGTGGGCGCCGGTGACGCCTACTCCGCGGGCCTGCTGGCGTGGCTGAAAGAGGCGGGCGCGCTGCACCCCGGCGGGCCGGCGGCGCTCGGTTCGAAGGAGTTGCTATGTGCTCTCGACGTCGCCGGGCGCGTCGCCAGCGCCGCCTGTTCCCGGCCTGGGGCAGATCCGCCCCACCGATCTGAGGTCGCCGACGGGGCGTGGCCGTGACCGCTTGGGTCTCCGCTGCCCGTGCCGACTGGTGTGTCCAGCCGCTCTCCAGTTCTCCGAATCGCAATCACTGCCCACCCGTGTGGGTGGGCATCGGTCACTGTCCTACAGAGGTGAACGACATGGCAGTTGACACCGTGGCCACAACGCACGCGGTGGACGATCCCTGGCTCAATGCGCAGCGACAGTTCGATGCCGCGGCCGACGTTCTCAATCTGGATCAGAGCGTACGGGCGATCCTCCGCGAGCCCAAGCGCCAGCTGACCGTCAACTTCCCGGTCAAGATGGACGACGGATCGGTCCGGGTTTTCGAGGGCTACCGGGTCCAGCACAACCTAAACCGGGGCCCGGCCAAGGGCGGCATCCGCTACCACGCTCAGGTCACGCTCAGCGAGGTCAAGGCGCTCGCGATGTGGATGACCTGGAAGTGCGCCGCCGCCGGTATACCCTTCGGTGGCGCCAAGGGTGGGGTCATCGTCGACCCCAAGCAGCTCAGTCCCAGCGAGTTGGAGCGGCTCACCCGGCGCTACGCTGCCGAGATCTCGATCTTGATCGGTCCCGAGCGAGACATCCCCGCCCCCGACGTCAACACAACCCCGCAGGTGATGGCCTGGATCATGGATACGGTATCGATGGCGGCCGGCTACTCGGTCCCGGCCGTGGTGACCGGCAAGCCGCTCTCGGTGGGGGGCAGCCAGGGGCGCAACGCGGCCACCGGCCGGGGGGTGGCCATCGTGGCCCTCCGGGCCTGTCGCCGTCTGGGTCGGGAGCCCAAGGATCTCACCGTCGCGGTCCAGGGCTTCGGCAATGCGGGGAGTATCGCCGCTGGGCTGATGGCCAGCGACGGGTTCAGCGTTCGGGCTGTCAGTGACAGCCGCGGCGGCATCTTCAGGGAGACGGGGCTGGACATCCCGGCGGTTATCGAGCACAAGCAGCGCACCGGCTCAGTGGTCGGCTTCCCCGGCACCCAGACCACGAGTAACGCCGCGATCCTCGAGGCGCCGGTCGACGTCCTGGTCCCCGCCGCCCTGGAGAACCAGATCACGGCGAGCAACGCTGGGCGGATCCAGGCCTCCCTGATCCTCGAGGCTGCCAACGGCCCGACCACTCCCGACGCCGACGACATCCTGGTCCGGCGTGGGGTCACGGTCGTCCCTGACATCGTCGCCAACGCCGGCGGCGTCACCGTGTCCTACTTCGAGTGGGTGCAGGATCTCCAGTCCTTCTTCTGGGAGGAGAAGGAGATCAACGAACGCCTCGAGCGGATCATGACCGAGGCTTTCGAAACCTCTTGGGAGGCCTCCCAGCGTCTCGGCGTATCGCTCCGCCTGGGCGCCTACGCGGTGGCGGTCGAACGGGTCGCCGAGGCCACCCTGGTCCGAGGCATCTACCCGTGAGAAGTGCGCGCCATCGGGGTCGGCAGCGGCCTCAGGAGCGTCTCCAGTGAGCTGATCCGAATTCGGGAGCGACTTGATGCTTAACTATGCAAAACGATGATTTTGTCTAGTTAGCTGCTATCCTGGCCGCCATGGCCGCCCCCCCTCCCCGCATCCCCCTCTCCGAGGCCATCGAGGAGTTCCTGTCCTGGCAGGAGCTCGACCGCCACCGCAGCCCCGGGACGATCCGCGAGTACCGCCGGGACCTTGACGGCTTCGCCGCCTTCGCCGGCGGCGACCAGGGCGTCCCCGACGTCGCCGACATCGACCGCGACCTGCTCCGCGCCTACCAGCGCCACCTCGCCCGCCTCCAGGTCGGTCACCGCCGCGCTGCCGGACCCCTGGCGGTGGCCACCCGCGCCCGGCGCCTGGTCTCCCTGCGCAGCTTCCTGCGCTTCTCTGCCCGGGAGGAGTGGCTCCCCGGCGACCTGGGGACGACCATCGACCTGCCCCGGCTTCCCGAGCGCCTCCCCAAGCCGCTCGAGGCCGACGACCGTGACCGCCTGCTCCGGGCCCTTCCCGCCGGGACCGTCGCCGAGAAACGGGACCGCGCGCTCATCGGCTTCCTCCTCTCCACCGGCTGCCGGATCTCCGAGGCCCTCGCCCTCGACCGGACCGACTGGCGCCGCGACCGGGTAACGGTCCGCGGCAAGGGCGACCGAGAGCGGGTCGTCATGGTCACGGCGCGGGCTCACGAGGCAATGCAGGACTATCTGGCCGCCCGCGCGGACCCCTCCCCCGCCCTCTTTGTTAGCTTCCAGCCGGCCTCCCGGGGCTCCCGGGACAATCGCCTGACGGCCAACGGCGCCCGGCACATCTGCCGCCAGGTCGCTCGCGAGCTGGAGATCTCCCCCTTCCACCCCCACCAGCTGCGCCATAC
>PLTL01000032.1 GCA_003164475.1 Candidatus Dormiibacterota bacterium
TGCCGGTGCCGGCGCGGCGCGTGGGCCCACGAACGATCCTGGTGGAGGTGGCGCAGCCGGGCGGCCCCGGTGGCGTTGCGCTGTACGCGCGGGTCTCCTCGCACGACCAGCGCAGCGACCTCGATCGCCAGCTGGGCCGGCTGGCCGCCTGGGCGGCGGAGCGCGAGCTGGCGGTGACGCACACCGTCGCGTAGGTGGGATCGGGGATGAACGGGTCCCGTCCGAAGCTGCGCCGGCTGCTCGCTGATCCGACGGTGCAGTGCATCGTCGTTGAGCACCCGGACCGCCTTGCCCGGCTGGGCTCCGAGTAGGTCGAGGCGGCCCTGCTGGGTGCCGGGCGGCGGCTGGTGGTGGTGGAGGCCACCGAGGACGAGGAGGACCTGGTTCGGGACATGACCGAGGTGCTGACGTCGCTCTCCGCGCGGCTCTATAGACGGAGGTCGGCCGGTGGGCGAGGACTCCCCTTCGCCCCGGGCTCCGGAACCCACCGCAGCCGACCGGGCCGCCGCCTTGACCAGGCCAACCTCTACGGCCGAGCTGTCCCGGCGGCTCGTGGCGGGCCAGCTCGGCCGTGACACCGCTCCCCGATGGGTGGCCCGCAGCCCCTTCAGCACCCCGGGATTGGCACGTCGCAATCAGGCTTCAAATTGGCCCGTCAGCCGCCTTGACAAGCGATTGCCCCCTGCCTATCCTGACGCCTTAGGTTCCCGTCCCACGCATTCTTGGTAGCCCCAACCAGCCAACGCTAGCTGATGATAACCACCCTTCTGGACCGCTGGCAGTTTGGCGTCACGACTGTCTACCATTTCCTGTTCGTCCCGCTGACCATCGGGCTGGCTCTGCTGGTGGCGATCATGCAGACCATCGCCTACCTGCGTCACGACGAGGACTGGGATCGCGCGTCACGTTTCTTTGGGCAGATATTCCTGATCGGCTTCATCATGGGCGTGGTTACCGGCATCGTCGAAGAGTTCCAGTTCGGCATGAACTGGAGCAATTACTCGGTTTTCGTGGGCAACATCTTCGGCGCCCCCTTGGCCATCGAAGGTCTGCTCGCATTCTTCATGGAGTCGACCTTCATCGGGCTGTGGATCTTCGGTCGGGACAAATTGCCGGCGCGGCTGCACCTGGCCACCATCTGGATCGTGAGCTTTGGCACCATCCTTTCGGCATTTTTCATCCTGGTGGCGAACGCCTGGATGCAGCATCCCGTCGGCTACACGATCGTCGATCACAAGGCCTTGCTCACCAACTTCTGGGTGGTGTTGGCCAATTCCACGGTCTGGGCCGAGTTCATTCACACAGTCTTGGCCGCTTTCGTGACCGGGGGCATGTTCCTGCTGGGCGTTGCGGCCTGGAAGATGCTCCAGGGTCATGACAGCGCGGCGTTCCAGAAGGTCGCCAGGCTGGCGGCGGTATTCACTCTGGTCTGCGTGATCGGCACGGTCATCAGCGGCGACGTCCAGGCCCGCCTCATGGACCAACAGCAACCGATGAAGATGGCGGCCGCGGAAGCCCAGTACACGACTCAGGCGGGCGCCAGCTTCTCGGTGCTGACGATGTGGAACCTCTCCGGCCAGCCGATCTTCCAGCTGCGCATTCCCCACCTGCTGAGCCTGATCTCGGATTTCTCCTGGGATGCGGCGGTACCCGGCATCCATCAGCTGCAGGCCGCGGAGTCCCGCCGCTATGGGGCCGGCAATTACACCCCCATCGTGTGGGTCACCTACTGGAGCTTCCGGCTGATGGTGGGGCTGGGCTTCCTCATGCTGGCGGTTGCCGGGTGGGCAGTCTGGCTTGCCCGCCGACGGCGCCTGCAGCGGAGCCGGTGGTTCCTGCGGGTCGCGGTTTTGTCGATCGCGGCCCCGTTCCTCGCCAACACCTTCGGCTGGCTGTTCACCGAGGTGGGACGTCAGCCCTGGGTCGTTGAAGACCTCATGAAGACAGCCCAGGCGATCTCGCCCAACGTGGGCCTGGCTTCGGTGGCCCTGACCCTGGGCGGTTTTACCGCCCTCTACACGGTGCTGGGAGTCATCGACGCCATGCTGGTGCTGCGCTTCGCGCGCCGTCCGTTGGTCGACGCCGACGAGTCGGCCGGCTCCGGGCACGAGCCGTCGTTGGTCTACTGATCAGCATGCTCGCCCCGTTCGTTCGCCGCCGGCCGCTTGGGTCTGCTCGAGGAGAGCTGCCGGTCGGAGGGCGGTGCTGATGCCGGTCGCCAGTCTGAACACGGCCTGGTTCGCACTCATCGGGCTCCTCTGGGCCGGCTACTTTGTACTCGAGGGATTTGACTTCGGGGTGGGGATCCTGACCTCTCTGGTGGCTCGGGAGGAAGTGGAGCGCCGACTCTGCCTCAATTCGATCGGGCCCACCTGGGACGCCAACGAGGTTTGGCTGCTGGTCGCCGGAGGGGCCACCTTCGCGGCGTTCCCGACCTGGTACGCGACGATGTTCAGTGGCTTCTATCTGGCACTGTTCCTGGTCTTGGTGGGCCTCATCGTCCGCGGCGTGAGCATCGAATTCCGCGGCCGCCGACGCTCTCCCGCCTGGCGGGCGACCTGGGACCGGGCGCGGTTCTGGGGCAGCCTCGTCCCCGCTCTGCTCTGGGGGGTTGACTTCACCGACCTCGTCCACGGGTTGCCGATCCGCCCCGGGGGCCTCTACTACGGGGGATTGCTTGGACTGGTTCACCCGATCGCGATCCTGGGGGGGCTCGTGAGCCTGTCTCTGTTCAGCCTTCACGGGGCGGTATTCCTGTCGGCCAAGACAAGTGGGGAGCTGGCCGCGAGAGCCCGGCGCTGGGCTCGCTGGCTGGCCGGTCCGACGGTGATCCTCACTGCCGGCCTGCTGGTCTGGCTGGGTGTGTCCACCTCCTCGACGCCGGTGGTGGACGGGTTGCCCGCAGTGGTCCCGCTGGTGCTCGGGGCTCTCGCGGTCGGGGCGATCGCGCTGGCGTTCTGGGCCACTGGACGCCATCGGGATGGGGTCGCCTTCGCAGCCACCGCCGGGGCCGTGCTGGGCCTGGCGGCCGCCGCCTTCTCGGAGCTCTTCCCCCGGGTGATGGTGTCCACGGTGGCCGGAGGCTCGCTCACCATCTGGAACGCCGCCTCCGCCCACGAGACGCTCTTCGTGATGACGGTGGTCGCGGCGATCTTCACTCCTTTCGTCCTCGCCTACCAGGGCTGGAGCTACTGGGTCTTCCGCCAGCGCCTCATCCGGCCCCCGTCCCCCCCGGTTCCACCGGAGTGGTTCGGGGGCGGTGACGCGGCGGGCGGGACGGGTCCAGGCCGGTCGCAGCAGGGGGTGGGTGCCGGGCCGTGATCTCGTCGACCGGCTGGCGGCACTCGCCGGTCGACCCTCGCCTCTGGCGCCAGGCCCGCACGTTTCGCCTCTGGGTGGCGGCGTCGGTGGTGATCGGGCTTGGCCTCACCGCCTGCCTGGTGGCGCAGGCCACCTTCCTCGCCAGGGCGCTCTCCCTGTCCCTCTTCCACCGCGGCGAGAACCATGCGATAGCCGCCGCCCTGGTCGGCCTGGTCGTCGCCACCCTGGTGCGCGCCGCCCTGGCCTTCGCATCTGAGCAGGCGGCGACGGGAGCGGCCAGCCGCACCAAGTCGGAGCTGCGGGCCGCCGCCCTGGCCAAGTTGCTCGCCTTGGCCCCGGCGGAGCTGGCGCAGCGTCGCACCGGTGAGGTGGCGGTCACCCTCGGCCATGGCCTGGACGGGTTGGACGGCTACGTCGGGCGCTACCTGCCCAGGCTGGTCCTAGCCGTCCTGGCACCACTGGCGCTGCTGGGTTGGGTGGCCCATCTCGACCTGCTGTCGGCAGGGATACTGGTGATCACGCTGGCCCTGCTTCCGATGTTCATGGTGCTGATCGGCCAGCGCACTCGGGCTCGGGCCCGGTCCCGCTGGCGAGCGCTGGGGCAGCTGTCGGGGCAGTTTCTCGATGCCGTGGAAGGGCTGCCGATCCTGCGCGCCTTTGGCCGCGCTCGGGCCCAGCGGGAGACCATCGCCAGGGCCACCGCGGAGCTCCGCCGGGAGACGCTCGGGACCTTGCAGGTGGCGCTGCTCTCGGCTCTGGTTCTGGAGACCCTGGCCGCGGTGGGGACAGCCCTGGTCGCGGTGCCGCTCGGGCTCAGGCTGCTGTCCGGGCAGATGACGCTGACCGTTGCTCTGACGATCCTGGTGCTGGCTCCCGAGGTCTACCTGCCCCTGCGTCGCGCCTCCTCGGACTTCCACGCCAGCACCGAGGGGGTGACCGCCCTGGAGGCGCTGTGGGCGGTGAGCGGCGAACCGCAGCCTGGCGGCACCCCGCCACCCGTCGCGGCCCGGCCTTCAGGACCCGAGTGGCGGGGCCCCGCTGCGGTCCCTGACCTCTCCGCGCGGGTGGGGTCCGGCTTCGCCCCTGCTGGGGTTGCGCTGCGGGGGGTATCGGTGTCCTTTCCCGGCCGTCAGAGCCCGGTGCTCGCGTCTCTCGACCTCAGACTGGAGCCGGGAGAATCCCTGGGGGTCACCGGTCCAAGCGGAGTCGGAAAGTCGACCCTGGTGGCGGTGCTGGCTGGGCTGATCCAGCCCCGGGCAGGAACGTTCCTCGCCGACGGGGCGGATGTCTTGCCCGCCGACCTTGGCTCCTGGCGCCGCCGGCTGGCCTGGGTGCCGCAGCGGCCCACGCTGTTCTCGGGGACGGTGGCGGAGAACCTGCGCCTGGGCAGCCCCGAGGCATCTGACGCCGATCTCTGGGCGGCGCTGGAGGTGGCCTGCCTCCAAGAGCTGGTGGCAAGTCTGCCCCAAGGGCTCGAATCTGCCCTCGGGGAGCACGCCGAACAGCTGAGTGCCGGCGAGCGCCAGCGCCTGGCCATCGCTCGGGCGCTGATCCGCAGCCAGGCGGGGCTGTTCCTCCTGGACGAGCCGACCGCTCACCTCGACCCGGCCACCGAGCGGGAGCTGGTGGCGCGGCTGCGGCCGGCCCTCCGAGGGAGATCACTGCTCCTGGTCAGCCACCGCCCCGGGCCCCTGGCGCTGGCCGACCGTACCGCCATCCTCGACCAGGGCCAGCTGCGCCCTCTGAGGGACCAGGTCGGGCAGCAGCCCCTGGTGGCCCGATGAGCGTTTCCTCCAATTCGGTCAGGGCGACCAACCTGCGGGCCTTGCTGTTCCCGGTCGGCCTCGAACGCAAGCGGGCCGGCCAGGCGGTGGCCGCCGGGTTGGTGGGGCAACTCTCTGCGGTGGGACTCCTGGCATGCTCCGCCTGGCTGATCGCGGCGGCGGCCCTCCGCCCCCCGGTGCTGACCCTGACCGTCGCCATCGCGGCGGTGCAGGCGTTCGCCCTGATGAGGGGTGCCGCCCGCTACGGCGAGCGGCTGGCCAGCCACGATCTCGCGCTTCGGGTGCTGGCCCGAGTCCGCGTCTTCGCCTTCGAACACCTGGAGCCGCTGGTGCCAGGCCGCCTTCCCGGCGTTCACCGGGGCGATCTGCTCAACCGATTCGTGACCGATGTCGACGGCATCCAGGACCTCTACGTCAGAGCCCTGGTCCCGCTCCTGGGCGCCCTGGCCTCCTCGGCAATCACGGTGCTGGTGGCTGTGCTTCTCGACCCCGCTGCGGGGCTGGTCCTGGGTGTGGGTCTGGGGATCGGAGCCGTCGTGCTGCCTCTGGGCATAGCCGCCCTGGGAGCCCGGAGCGGCGCGGACCTGGCCCGGTCCCGGGGGCTTCGGGACGCGATCGTGGTCGAGTCGCTTCATGGTGCCTCCGAGGTCGCCGTCTTTGGAGCGCAGGCCGCGGTGCTGGGACGGCTGAGGAGCGCCGAACGCGAGGTCTCGCGTCAGGCGCGGCACGCCTCCATCGCTTCCGGCGCCGGCCAGTCGCTGGGCGTTGCCCTCGGGGGAGTGCTGGCCGCCGCCACGGTGGCCGCGAGCCTGTCCGCGCTCGACGCCGGCCGGATCTCGGGCGTGGTGGTGGTGGTGCTCGGCTTCCTCGCTCTCGCCAGCGCCAACGGGGTGGCGGACCTGCCCGAAGCGTTCGCCGCTCTCACCGGCAGGCTCCGCGGAGCCGGGCGGGTGCTTCAGATGACGACTCAGCCGGCGGTTCCGAAGGCCCAGGTGGCCTTGCTGCAGCCCGCCACCGATGCGCTCAGCTTCGCCCTCAAGGGGGCGTCGGTCGGCTACGACCCCGCCCGGCCCCCGGCGTTGGACGGCGTTGACCTCGAGATCGGCGTGGGTTGCCATCTGGCGGTGGTCGGTCGCACCGGCGCGGGCAAGACGACGCTGTCCCACCTTCTCCTGGGATTCGTGGAGCCGAATCGGGGCCAGGTGGAGGTCGACGGAGTCGACCTGCGCCGGTGGGATGCCGAAGCCATCCGGAGCCTCATCGCCTGGGCGCCACAGGATCCCCACGTGTTCCACACCACCGTCGCCGCCAACCTGCGCCTGGCGCGGCCGGAGGCGAGCGACGCCGAGCTGGCGGCGGTGCTGGCCCAGGTCGGCTTGGCGCCATGGATCGCCCGCTTTCCCGATGGGCTGGCGGCGACGCTCGGGGAGCGCGGCGAGACGCTTTCGGGGGGAGAGCGCCAGCGACTGGGGGTGGCGCGCGCCCTTCTCTCCGGCCGCCCCATCCTCTTGCTGGACGAACCCACCGCGCACCTTGACGCCACGGCCGAGGCGGAGCTCCGGGAGGCGGTGCTGGCGGCCGCCGCGGGCAAGACCCTGGTCTGGATCACCCACCGTCATCTCGGACTTGACGCGTTTGACGTGGTGGTGACTCTGGACCACGGCCGGGTTGCCTCCTCCTTCGGCGCCGCTGGCCCCGCCGCGGCCGGCCGGAGTCGTTGAGGTGGGGATGGGTCGGTGGGCCACTCCGCTCGGGGAGAGATGGGCCCCGCTTGGCCTTCCGGACTCGGGCGGCCGTGCCTATGGGTATGGCGCGTCCAGGGGCGCGGGGCCGGCTCGCCGTCGATCGAGACAGCTCGCTCCAGGCTGGCGGGCACCCGACTCTGGCTCGAGCCCCTCGGTGGGTGGCGGCGGTCGTCAGGGGTGCCCCGGAGGGTCTGGTGGGGGCCAGGCGGAGCGCTATCTGTCCGGGGTTGCGAGTGTCGATCTGGGCGGATCCCATTCGTCGTGTATAGAGAGCGGGCTGTGCTGGCCCGGAAGAGGAGGAGCCGAGATGAAGTACGCGCTGCTGTTCAACAGCGAGGGTGGCGAGTCTCCTGACGAGGCGGAGGTGGCAGCGGCGGTGATGTCCGAGGTCGACCAGTGGTGGGGCAAGTACAGCCAAGCGGGAGCCATCCTGGGGGGCGAGAGGCTCCAACCGGCCAGCAGAGCCACCACTGTCCGCTTCGGTGGTCAGTCTCCGACCATCGTCGACGGTCCCTTCGCCGAGACCAAGGAGGCCATCGGCGGCTTCGCGATCGTCGAGGTCCCCGACCTTGATGCCGCCCTGGAGATGGTCAAGACCTGGCCTGCGAGTTCATCGGTCGAGATCCGCCCGATCTGGGAGGACTGACCGGCGCCAGAGTCAGCAGCCGCCGAGCCCGCGCTCGCCGCCATCTTCCGAGAGGAGGCGGGCCGGGTGGTGGCTGCCCTGCTGCGTAGGTATGGGGACTTCGACCTGGCTGAGGATTGCACCCAGGACGCACTCCTCGCCGCTGTGCGGGTCTGGCTCAGTTCAGGGATCCCCCAGCGTCCCGGAGCCTGGCTCACCACGGCGGCCCGGCGGCGCGCGCTGGACCGCCTGCGAAGGCGGCAGGGCCTGCAGGCCAAGCTGGCCCAGAGCCCCCCCGCGGTGGTCGAAGGCGGCGATGACAGGCTCCGGCTGATGTTCACCTGCTGCCACCCGGCGCTCTCACGCGAGGCCCAGCTGGCGCTGACCCTGCGCACGGTGGCGGGCTTCACCACCCGGCAGATCGCCAGTGCCTTCCTCATCTCCGAGGCGACCGTGGCGCAACGGATAGTCAGGGCCAAGCGGCAGATCGTGGATGCTGGCATCCCCTATCGGATGCCGGCTCCGGCCGACCTGGACCGGAGGCTGGACGAGGTTCTGGCCGTCCTCTACCTGATGTTCAACGAGGGCTACCTCTCCAGCAGTTGGGAGGTCCCCCACGACCGTGACCTGGCCGAGGACGCCGCCTGGTTGGCCGAGCTGGCGGTGCGGGTGCTGCCGCGCCAGGCCGAGGCCATGGGGCTCCTCGCCCTCTTCCAACTCCAACTGGCCCGGGTCAGGGGCCGCTTCAGCGACACCGGCACCCTGATTCGTCTGGCCGAGCAGGACCGCTCCCTGTGGGATGCGGCCGCGATCACCTCGGCCGTCGAACTGCTGGACCGGGCCGCCCATCTCCGGCAGCCCGGCCCGTACCAGCTCCAGGCGGCTATTGCGGCCTGCCACGCCGAGGCGCCGAGCTGGGAGGCCACCGACTGGCCCCTGATCCTGCGGCTCTACGATCGTCTCCTCGACCTCCAGCCGTCGCCGGTGATCCGGCTCAACCGGGCGGTTGCCCTGTGGCTCGTGGCCGGTGCCGTCGCGGCGCTGGCCGAGGTGGAGCGGCTGGCGGCCGGCCTCGGCCAGTACCACCTGCTCCACAGCACCCGGGGCGAATTGCAGCGGGAGCTGGGCCTGGAAGCAGAGGCGCAGGCGTCCTTCCAGCGCGCCCTCGACCTGACCCTGAACCCTGCCGAGAGGAGTCACCTGAGGGCCCGGATGGCCAGCGCCTGACCTGGCTCCCGGAGGGCCGGGCCGAGCGCGGGTCGCACCTTCACCGGGTCCGCGTTGCCATGGGGGGATCCTCTCCCCACCCTCCGGCGGTGAGGGAGAGGATCCCCGTCTCGGGAGAAGCGTCCCTCCCGCGAGCGAGGCGGCGCCTGACCTGCCCGGCGAGTCCCGCCCGGCACCCGGTGCCGAAGCGTGCGGCTGAGCGCCCAACTGCTAACCTGAACTGGCAGGGCTGGAAGCCTGGAGAGGGTGGTCCCGCCGGGATCCGACGCGCTGCGGCCGTGCTTGGCGGCTCCGACGTGGGCGGGACAGTGGCCAGGCCAGGGAACTGAACGGTGTGGTACCGACCGTCTTACGGACCCGGTTTGTGAGGAGAGACAGCAGATGGAAATGCCGTATCGACGCCTCGGCCGCTCCGGACTCAAGGTGAGCCTGCTCTCGTGGGGATCCTGGGTCACCTTCGGGTCTCAACTGGACGAGGACAAGGCCCTCGCCTGCATGAGCGCAGCTCACGACGCCGGAGTCAACTTCTTCGACAACGCCGAGGTGTACGCCGGCGGCGAGTCGGAGCGGATCATGGGCCGGGCGCTCGCCCGCACCGGCTGGCCCCGGCACAGCTACGTGGTCTCGACCAAGCTGTTCTGGGGGCTTGACAGTGGGGTCAACACCTCCAAGACCCTCAACCGCAAGTACCTGCTCCAGGGCATCGCGGGATCCCTCGATCGCTTCGGGCTCGACTTCGTCGACCTCGTCTTCTGCCATCGTGCCGATCCGGAAACCCCGATCGAGGAGACGGTCTGGGCCATGCACGACATGGTCAGCCGGGGCCAGGCGCTCTACTGGGGTACGTCGGAGTGGTCCGCCGAGGAGATCCGGGCCGCTTTCGAGATCGCCGAACGGCACCATCTCCACAAGCCGGTGATGGAGCAGGCCCAGTACAACCTCTTCTACCGCAAGCGGGTCGAGCAGGAGTACGCCCGCCTCTACGAAGACTGGGGCCTGGGGCTGACCACCTGGAGCCCACTGGCCTCGGGACTGCTCACCGGCAAGTACCTGGAAGGCATCCCTGAGGGCAGCCGCGCCACCCTACCCGGCTACGAGTGGTTGCGGGACGAGCTGACCGATCCCGCCGCCAACGAAAGGGTGCGCCGCCTGAGGGAGGTGGCCGAGCAACTGGGGTGCTCGCTGGCCGAGCTCTCGATCGCCTGGTGCGCCCACAACCCTCGCGTCTCCAGCGTCATCACCGGCGCCACCAGCGTCGAGCAGGTGCGGCAGAACCTGCACTCGCTGGAGGTGCTGGACAAGCTGACCCCGCCGGTCCTCAGCCGCATCGACGAGCTCTTCCCGGTCGGCTGACCGCGGCCGGACACGCACCGGCCGACCTGCCGCGACGGAGCCAGGCTCTGGGCCAGGGCCTGGCTCCAGCCCTGGGGGCAGCTCAGGCGGACCCCTGCCGATCTGGAAGCGCGTGGTCAGGCTGGGTGACGAGGGCAGGCACCGACGCGGGACGACGGCGCCGGGGGCTCCAGCGTCGGCCTGCGGAGGGGTCGCAGCCCAGGTGGCCGAGCCCAACTGCGTCTTGCCCTCGTGCCGGCTCCTCTCCCCGGCGACGGCCAACGCACCCGCGCCCTGCTCCGTCGGCGTGGCCGAGACGGTGGAGCAGATCAGAGGTCGCAAGATCGCCGCCACCGGCTACGTGGGAATCCCCGGCAGCGGCACGCGCTCTGGGGGCGTCCGTTCCGACCGCCGGCCGATGGCCGGATCCTGGCCAGCACGGCCAGGCAGGTGAAGACCGATCGGGACACGCCCGAGCTCAGGGTTGGGTCCCAGCCTGCTGGGAGACGGAGCGTTGTCTGGGTCAGGCTTTGAGCCGGGGCATCTAGGACTACAGTGACCCTGTGGAGGTGACGCTGCGAGCCAATTACCGGCGGGCCCCCAGCTGGTCGTGGTCATCCCCTTGAGCCCTCGGGGGATGACCGGACTGGATGTCCCACGCCCACGGCCTGCCAGTCCAGGGAACATCGTTGGGGCCCGGCCAACGGTGGGCCACGGCGGCGGCCGCACCTGAGCTGGTTGAGCGATGGCCTCCCTCCGGCTCGATGCGGCACGGAAGCAGTTCCAGGAGCGGCTCCTCACGCAACTGCGCGCTCGCTACCCAGGCTGGGAGTTCACCCCTCGGGACAACGACTTCGGGGTCCTCGCTCGCAGGCAGAACGCCCTGGTGGCGATGTCGCTGGAATCCCTCTTCGCCGAGGCCAACCTGCCCGGTGCTCCCGCTCCCGAGCAGATCTCCCGCTTCGTGGCCGCCGCCGGACCCAGGCTGAGCTCGGCCGAGCAGGGTCCGGCACACGCAGGGCCCACCCCGGACCCGGGCGCCCTGGTGTGGTGCGTTAGGAGCGACCGCAGCATCCGCAGCTTCAGCCGATTTGCCGAGCTGGCCACCAGGGAACTGCCCGCGGGTTTGCTCGCCTTCGTGGCCGAGGTCCTGCCCGGCGATGCCATGCGGGGCGTATCCCAGGCTGAGGCCGCCGCGGGAGGCCTCAGCTCGGCGGAGCTGGTCCATCACGCCGACCACAACACTCCCCTCCGCCTGGCACGCTGGCGCCGGGTTCTGGAGGGGCCGGGCGAGCGCCGCTGGCTCTTCACCGATGACATCCTCTTCTCCAGCAGCCTCCTGATGGTGCCGGAGTTCCTCCACGCCCTGGCTCAGCGCGGAGACGGAAACGCGGCCCTGGTCGCCCCCGACCGGGCCATGGTGGTGGCCGCCGTGGGTGAGGCCGCCGCCCCCGAGCAGCTCCGGCCGATCGCGCAACGCCTCTTCCGGCTGGCGGTCAGCCCCCTGAGTCCGGTGCTGCTCAGTACCGACGGCAGGACGCTGGCATTGCACCCGGCCGAGGTCCGGCCCGAGCGGCGGAGGACAGGATGGCGCTGGCTCCCGGGGGCTCGCTCGAATTGAGCGAGGCCCCGCCAGCGCTCTCCCTGGCGATCCGCGAGATGCGCCAGGAGGCCCGCAGCCGGTATGGCTACGCCCTCGTCGAGGTGGCGGTGTCGGGCGCCACGGTAAGCGCCACCGTGGCCCTGCCTGGGCAGGCCGAGGAGCTGCGCAGGCTGTTCCAGGAGGTCTGGCCTGAGGCCGAGCTTCGCGTGCTGGTGCTGGCCAGCCGCCGGGCCCGGCTGGCGCTTTATCCAGACTCGGAGCCGCTCCAGGTCTGGAAGCGGCCGGTGGAGAGCCCGGCTGCCGGTGGGGAGCTCACCACCCAGCTGCTTCCGGGGGACCCGCCGGCCGAGCTGCTGGCGGTCCGGGGCGGTCAGTACCTGGTCCGCGCACCCGGCGGAGCGGTTGGCTGGGTGTCCCGCGCCGCCGAGTTCCGGATGGGGCCCAACCCGGTCCAGGGCCCATGCCTCCAGCGGGAATGGGACCCACGGGTGGTCCTGGAGACCGCCCTCTCGCTGCTGGGCCGTCCCTACGTCTGGGGCGGAACTGGGGGGCCGGGGGTGGACTGCTCCGGTCTCAGCTGGCGCTCCTTCCTGGCGGCAGGGGTTCTGCTTCCCCGCAACAGCCGCGCGCAGCGCCAGGTGGGCGACCGGGTGCAGTTGGCCGAACTCGCGGCGGCGGACCTAGTGGGAGCCGTCTACCGCGGCCCCAGGCGGACCAGCCACGTGGCGATCGCCCTTGGCGGAGACGAGCTGATCCATGCCTGCAGCGAGCGCGGCCAGGTGCGTCGGGAGACGGTCGGGGAGTTTCGCGAACGGTACCGGATCCTCACCGTGCGGCGGTTGCCGGGAGCCCGCCGGCCCGGGCGCTAACCTAGCCCAGATGGAGGTAGCCGGAACGCCAGCGCCGGCCGGGGCCGCGGCCCCGACCCTTCCGCTTCCCCTCCGGGTGCCCCCCGCCCTGGCGCAGCTCCGGCGGCGCCGGGTGGACCTGGTCGGGGTGGCCAGCGTCGAGGTCGGCGAGATGGCCCGCTACCTGCTGGAGGCAGGCTTCACCAATCTGGTCGGCCACGATCAGCAGCCTGACCCGGAAGCACTGGCGAAGGCTCACAACCTGGCCCACGCGGGGCTTGCCCAAGAGGAGCGCCAGGCGCGCCTGGCCGGGCTTGTCGAAGGGCTCTCGTCGCTGCGCTTGGGCGCCGATTACCTGCGAGGCGTGGAGGAGGCCGAGGTGGTGATCCCGACCCAGGCCTGGTTCCTCTCGCCGGCCAATGCCAGGTTGCATGATCTCAAGCGCGCGGGCCACCCCTTCTACTCGCTGGTCCAGGCCTACCTGGACCTGGCCCTGGGTGAGGTGATCGGGGTCACCGGGAGCCATGGGAAGTCCACCACCAGCGCCCTGGTGGCGGCGATCCTGGGCCGCTCCTCCCTGTACGAGAAGGTTTGGCTGGCCGGAAACGACCGCCACAACCGCCAGGCCCTGGAGGAGGTGGCCCGGGACGATGGGCACAGCTGCCTGGTGCTGGAGATCAGCAACCGGCAGCTGCTCCAGCTGGATCGAGCTCCCCGGGTGGGCTGCATCACCAATATCACCCCCAACCACCTGAGTGAGCACCAGGGCATGGAGGGGTACGTGCGGGCCAAGCGGCGGATCTTTGACCTGCCCGGCAGTGAGGTTGCCCTCCGCAACGGAGACGACCCGCTCAGCCTCGGCACCGGGGCGCTCCCGCCGGGCCGACGGGAGCTCCGCTTCGCCGAGGCTGAGGCCGGTCTGGGAGGCTTCGACGGCGCCTTCGAGGAGGAAGGGGAGATCCGGCTGCGCTGGTGCGGCGAGGTGGTGCCGGTCATGCCGGTGGAGCGGGTACGGCTTCTGGGCCGACACAACCTGGCCAACGTGAGGGCGGCCCTCACCGGGCTGGCCGCGGTGGCTGCCCCCGACCTCGGGCTGGCGGAGCTGGCGGCCGGCGCCATCGAGGGCTTCACTCCGCTCCGGCACCGCACCGAGCTGGTCCGGCGGCACCGGGGAGTCGACTACTTCGACGACCTCTCCAGCACCACACCCCAGTCGACCGTGGCGGCGGTGCTCGCCACCGGCCGGCCCACGGTTCTGATCGCGGGAGGCGAGGACAAGGGGATCGGCTTCTCCCAGCTGGCGGCGCTCGCGGGGGGGGCGCTGAGGGCGGTGGTGCTGCTCCCCGGCGCCGGCTCGGAGCGGCTGGCTGCAGAGCTGCTGCGGGCCGGCCAGCAGCGGCTGCTGCACCGGATGGATCAGCTCCAACCGGCGGTGGAGCTGGCCGCCCGCCTGGCAGAGCCGGGAGACGCGGTCCTGCTCTCGCCGGCCTGCCCCGGATTCTTCAGCGCCCACTACCAGGAGGGCGGGTTTCGCCAGGCGGTCCGGCGGGCTACTTCTCCTCGTCCACGAAAGGAGCCAGGGTGACCGGCTCCAGCGCCATCAGTTCGAAGGCGGCACCGCAGTTGGGGCAGTCGACCAGGTCACCCACCTCCTCGGCGTCGGTGAGGTCGAGCGGGGAGCCACAGTCGGGGCACCGCTGGGTCGGGGCGCCGGTTTCGGACACGCTGGTCATCCTCCTTGCCTGGGGCTGAGACGGAGGGCCCCGCCGCCCGGGGGCAGTGGGTCCACGCCGAACTCCTGGGTCCGAGTGTACCGACTGCATCCCAGCTCTCCCTGGGGGAGGGCGGAACTGTGCTGGAGGCGGCCAGGGAGCTGGGCCTGGCCCTGGGAGTCCCATCGCTCTGGCTCAAGCGCGAGGACCTCTCCCCGACCGGCTCCCACAAGGCCAGAAGCCTGGGGTACCTCTGCTCCCACCTGTTGGCTGAGGGCCGGGATCAGGCGGTGATCTCCTCCTCGGGGAACGCGGCCATCGCCGCGGCCGCGTTCGCCTCGCTGGCGGGGATGCGGCTGCTCAGCCTGGTCTCCCCCCTGACCCCGAGGGCCAAATTGAACGTGCTGATGACCCACCCGCAGCTCACCGTCCTCAGCGACCGGCCGGTCGCACTGCTCCATCACGCGGTTGGGGAGTGGGGCCTTGCCGACCTCCGTGGCTCGGTCAACCCACTCGCCCCCAACGCCTACCGGGGGATCGCGGCCGAGCTGGTCGCCGGCGATCCCGTTGAGGCGGTCTTTGTATTCTCCAGCAGCGGCGCCACCGCGCTGGGCCTGAGCCAGGGCTTTGAGGCGCTGGCGACACCGGGGAGCCAGCCCCGCCTGCACGTGGTCGAGGGGCTCCCCGGAGGCGAGCTCACCCGGCCCTGGTACCCCGGTGGTGGCCACCGCGGAGCTGGGGAAGCGAGCTTCTCCGAACTCGGGGCCCGGCGCTCCCGGCTGGCCCCGGCGGTCCGGCGCGCGCTCCGCCAGAGCGGTGGCCGGGGCTGGCGGATCGGAGGGGCGGAACTGGCGGGGATGCGGGAGCTGGGCCGCAGCCACGGTCTGGAGACGTCGTGGGAGGGGCTGGCGGTTCTGGCGGCGATGGGCAGGGCGGCCGAGCTGGGCGCCGGCGCCGGCCGCTGGGTGGCGGTGCTGACCGGAGCCGCCTGGCAGCTGGAGCTCCAGCCCGCAGCCGAGGGCGAGCTCCCCCTGCCCCGGGCCGAGTCCCCCCGGGAGTTGGACCTCCTGCTGGAGGCGGCGGGCTTCACCCGCCCGTCGGCCCGATGAGCCGGGTGGCGTTCTTGGGCCCGGACCCTTTGCCGGCGCTCGGCAGCGGCCTGGCGGTGCTCTGCGCCGACGGCTGCGGCCTGGACCGGGGTGGCGGTCCCCCCTTGGAGCAGTTCGAGCTCCCGGGGAAACAGTCAAGCCTTGGCCTGCTGAAGCTGCCCCAGGTCCAGGAGCGACTTCGCGGCTCCGCCGACGCGATCACGGTCTGGAAGAGCTCCGCCGCCCTGGAGCAGCTGGCCGCAGGCTTGGGACTAGGTCTGGCCAGCAGCCCCGCCCTGGTGGCCCGGCGGCTCGAGAACAAGGCCTATTTCAGTCGCAGCGCAGCCGCGGCCGGGCTTCCGGTGCCCCCCGCGCGCACCGGGCGGGCCGGCCCCGAGCTGCTGGGAGAGGCGGGGGGGCTGCCCGGCCCCTGGGTGTTCCAGCTGGCCCAGGGATTCTCCGGCGCGCAGACCTACCCGGCCCGAGAGGCGGCCACGCTGGCGGAGCTGATGGATCAATTCCGCGGCCACCCCTGCCGGGTGGCCAGCGCGGTTCCGGGCACCCCGATCACCGTCACCGGGGTGGTAGGAGCGGCCGGTCTGGCGGTGTCGCCCGCCTGCCGCCAGCTGACCGGCATTCCCGGCCTCACCCCCCACCCGCTGGGCTCCTGCGGCGACGACTACGGGTTCCCGGTGCCTGGCGCCAGCGAGGTGGAGGCTCTGGCTCTCCGGGTGGCGGCGTGGCTTCGCCAGGAGGGCCACCTGGGGATCTTCGGCCTGGATCTGGTGCAGGCCCCCACCGGGCAGCTCTGGTGCATTGAGGTGAATCCTCGGCTGGTGGCCTCGGTGCCACTCTTCAGCCTCAGCGCCAGGGACTGCGGCGGACCGGGCTTGCTGGGGCAGCACCTGGCCTGCTTCGGGCTGGCGCGGTGGGGGGGTTCCCCGCTGGAGTGCCACTGGTCCCAGGTGATCCTCTATCAGGAGGGCGAGCGCCTCGCCCAGCCCCTAGCCCGGACCGGCCGGGCCGGACTCGGCGGCGACGAGCCGCTGGCATGGATGCCCCTGGGGCTGGAGGGGCCCCGGCCCGGCGAGATCGCCATCGTCGTCCAGGGGAGCTCCAGCCCCGGCGGGGAACTTGCCCGGATCATCTTCCAGGGCCCCGGGCTCGGGCCAGACGGGCTCCCCCTACCCTGGATGAGCCGGCGGGTTGCGGAGCTGCGCGCGCAGCTGGAGCTCTCGCAGGCCACCCCGGCGGTTTCGTGAACCCGGCGCAAGAGGTAAGTTGAAGCCGTGGAGTTCCGCGACTACTACGCCACCCTGGGGGTGCCCCGCACCGCCACCGAGAAGGAGATCAAGGCCCGCTATCGCAAGCTGGCCCGCGAACTCCACCCCGACGTCAACAAGGATCCCAAGGCCACCGAGCGCTTCACCCGGGTGAATGAGGCGTACGAGGTTCTCAAGGATCCTCAGAAGCGCTCCAAGTACGACCGACTGGGAGCGGACTGGGAGCAGGTGGAGCGGGCCGAGGCCTATCGCCGGCAGCATGGACAGCCCTTCGGGGACGCCGGCAGCCGGGCCCGGGAGGCGGCGCAGCGGGCGGCCGACCGCGCCAGCAGCCGTTTCGGCGGTTTCAGCGACTTCTTTGACACCTTCTTCGGCTCTCACGGCTCGGAGGAGAGCAACCCCTGGGTTGAGGCTCAGCTGGAGCAGCTCCGGCATGAGCAGATGGCTCCCCGCCAGGGCGCCCACACGGAGGACAAGCTCGACGTCACCCTGGACGAGGCGGCGTCGGGGAGCGAGCGGACCATGCAGGTGTCGATCGTGGAGGGCTGCCCCACCTGCAGCGGGACCGGCCACGTGGCGGACTCGCCATCGGCCGGGGGGGCCGCGGTGCAGGTCGGGGTCAAGATGTGCCCGAGCTGCGCCGGCAGCGGGCGGCAGTACCGCCGGCGCACCCTCAAGGTGACCATCCCCAAGGGGGTGACCGAGGGCTCCAAGATCCGCGTCGCGGGGGAGGGCGCCAGTGGCAGCCGCGGCGGCAAGCGCGGCGACCTCTACCTCACCGTCCATCTCCAGCTGGAGCCGGGGAGCGAGGTCAGGGGACGGGACATCTACCAGGAGCTCCCGGTTCGCGACTACCGGGCCGCCCTGGGGGGCAAGGTGGTCGCCAGCGGACCGACCGGCCGGCTCGAGGTGACAGTCCCCGAGAACTGTCCCCCGGGCAGGACCCTGCGGATCCCGGGCAAGGGGATCCCCTCCCTGAAGAGCTCGGGGGCCCCGGGCGACCTCTTCCTGCGGGTCAAGATCGTCTCGGCGGGCCGATCACCCCTAACCGCTGAGGAGCGGGCCGCCTACCAGGAGCTCGCCGAGGCGGACCGGCGGAACTCCTAGTTCGGCGCCCTCGAAGGATCGTGGCGGCTCGCCGGGCCGGCATCTACCGCTGACCTCCGGGGGTTCCCGGGTTGGAGCTGGGACCCGAGCCGGTGGTGCGCCCGGGGGCGGGCCCCACCCGGCAGGGCCCTATAATCCTCCCCGACGCGACCTTTAAGCCGGTCCAGCGAGGCCGGTAAGGAGCTCAGCGGCCGGGCCGCCGCGGCTGCCTGCCGGCTTGCCGGACTCCCATCGGGAGGAAAGCGATGTCGGTGACCAGCCCCGCTCCCGCTGCACTCAGCCCCCTGCACCACGTGGTGGCTGCGCAACAGTTCGACCGAGAGCGGCTCGGCCAGCTCTTCCAGCTCACTGCCGAGATGGAGCGGTTCCGCGACGGCGGCGGGGGCCAGCTGCTGCCCGGGCGGATCATGGCCACCTTGTTCTACGAGCCCAGCACCCGGACCCGGCTCAGCTTCGAGTCAGCCATGCTCCGCCTGGGAGGTCAGGTGGTGGGCACTGAGAACGCCCGGGACTTCTCCTCCGCGGTCAAGGGTGAGACCCTGGAGGACACGGTGCGGATCGTGGCCGGATACTCGGATTGCATCGTGCTCCGGCACTTCGAGGAGGGGGCCGCGGCCAGGGCGGCGGCGGTCTCTACGGTCCCGGTGATCAACGCCGGGGACGGTCCCGGCCAGCATCCCACCCAGGCGCTGCTCGACCTCTACACCATCCAGAGCGAGATCGGCCGGCTGGACGGTCTCCACGTGGTCATGGTCGGGGACCTGGCCCATGGCCGCACCGTCCACTCGCTCGCCTACCTGCTGGCGCTGTACCACGACCTGCGCGTCACCCTGGTCGCGCCGGAGCAGATCCGCATGAGTGCCGGGGTCGTCGAGCACCTGCTCAAGCATGGGGCCCAGTTGCGGGAGAGCGAAGACCTCCTCGAGGCGGTCAGGGACGCCGACGTCGTCTACCAGACCCGGATCCAGCTGGAGCGGTTCGACGAGCCCTGGGACGAGTCGGAGGACCAGCGGCGGCTCTTCCGGATCAACGAGGAGGTCATGGCGGCGCTGCCGCAGAGCGCCATCGTGATGCATCCACTGCCCCGGGTGGGTGAGATCGACCCGGCGGTGGACCAGGATCCGAGGGCGGCGTACTTCCGCCAGGCCCAGAACGGGTTGGTGGTGCGGATGGCCCTGCTGCGGACCCTGCTCTAGCCATGGCCACTGAGCAGCCGGACGTCCGCCGGGTGCGGGAGTTGCTCGGCCCCGCCGAGCTCCGGCGCACCCTCTGGCGTCTCTCCAAGGAGCTCCAGGAGCACCACTCCGAGGGTGAGGTGGTCCTCTGCGGGATCGTGACCCGGGGGGCCTTCCTGGCCGCCCGGCTGCTCCAGCTGATCCAGTCCCAGGGCGGCGTCGGCTGGTCGGCGGTCACCCTGGACACCGGTCCGTACCGGGACGACGGGGCCCGGCTCCAGCCGGCAGGTCCGCTCCCGGGCTTCCCCCTCACCGTGGCCACCCCAGAGGCGGTCCGAGACCGGGTGGTGGTGCTGGTGGACGATGTCCTCTTCCACGGTCGGACCGGCCGGGCGGCGCTGGCGGCGCTGACCGACCTGGGACGGCCCCGGGTGGTGGAGCTGCTGGTGGTGGTGGACCGGGGCCACCGGGAGCTGCCCCTGCGAGCCACCTACGTGGGCTACAACCTGCCCACCTCGGAGAGCGAGCGGGTGCTGGTCCAGCTCTCCGAGTGCGACCTCCAGGACGGGGTGCTGCTGCGCTCCGGGGAACGGCAACCGGCGTGACCCGGATCCTGCTCCGGGAGGTGCGCCTGATCGACCCCCTCTCGAGACTGGACCTGCTGGACTGCGACCTCCTGCTGGAGGATGGGTTCCTGGTCCAGGTGGGCGCCGGGCTTCCCCTTCCGGCCGGGGCGATCCCGCTGCACCGGGAGGGCTCGGTGGTGGCCCCTTGCTTTCTCGATCTCCACTGCCACCTTCGCGAGCCCGGACAGCCGTGGAAGGAGCGGATCGACCGGGCCACCGCGGCCGCCGCCGCCGGGGGCTTCGGGGCCATCTGCGCCATGGCCAACCTGGTCCCTCCGGTGGACGGCGTGGCGCGACTCCGGGAGGTCCGGCGGGCGACCACGGCCCTGGCCCGGCTGCCGGTTCTCCAGTTCGCCGCCTGCACCAGAGGGCTCCAGGGCCAAGAGCCCACCGAACTCCTCGGCCTGGCTGAGGCCGGGGCCGCGGCCTTCTCCGACGACGGCCGCAACGGAATGGGGGAGACGTTGCTGGCCCAGGTGCTGGCTGAGGCCGCGTTGGCGGACCGCACCGTGGCGATACACCCGGAGGACGAGTCCTTGCTGGCGCTGGTCAACCCTGGGGGCCAGGACCCCGGCCGGTGGCGGGTGCGTCCCCCCAGCGCTGAGGTCTCGGCGATCGAGCGAGCGCTGGGGGCGCTCCAGGCGACCCCGGGCTCGCGGCTCCATCTCCAGCACGTCAGCACCGCCGCAGGGGTGGAGTTGGTGCGCCAGGCCAAGGCCAAGGGGATGGCGGTGACGGCGGAGGTCACCCCGCACCACCTCATGCTCAGCGGGGTCAGCGACCAGCCTGGCTCCGCCGAGCCAGGTCGCTGCAACCCACCTCTTCGCACCGATGCGGACCGGGCGGCGCTCTGGGAGGCGCTCCTCGACGGCACCATCGACGCCCTCGCCAGCGACCATGCCCCCCACGAGATCCGCCCCGCCGAGGAGGGCCCGCCCGGCTTCAGCGGGGTGCAGCTGGTGCTCTCCGCGGCACTGGGCCAGGGAGGCGCCTCCTCCCACCTGGCGAGGTTGGTGGAGGCGCTCACCGCCGGGCCGCGCCGGGTCCTGGGGCAACCGGCCGAAACCGCGCCAGGGGACGCGATCCGGGCCGGCGAGCCCGCCTCCCTCACCTGGTTCGACCCCAACCGGAGCTGGATCCCGGGAGCTCAGAACTGGCTCTCCCTGGGCGCCAACACCCCGTTCTGGGGAGTCCAGCTCCGGGGCGCCATCCTGGCGACGTTCTCCAGGGGCCGCATGGTGCACCTCAACCGGCGGCTGGTGCCGGAGCTGGAGGATGTTTGAGCCCGGAGAGGGTCGGCGGCCGGGGACCCCGGGTTGGTTGGTGCTGGAGTCGGGAGCTGCCTTCCCGGGCACCTGGATCGGGGCCGCGCCCTCGTCGCACCGAGGTCCCCCATTTGGGGAGGTGGTCTTCAACACCTGCATGACCGGCTACCAGGAGGTCTGCACCGATCCCTCCTACGCCGGCCAGATCCTGGTCTTCACCCAGCCGTTGATCGGCAACGTGGGCATCGCCGAGGTGGACCTGGAGTCGGCCCGGGCCTGGTGCCGGGGGGTGCTGGTGGCCGAGTGCAGCCTCACGGCCCCCCACTGGCAGGCCCAGGCCACCTTTGGCGGCTGGCTCCAAGACCAGGGGGTTCCCGGCCTGGAAAGGGTGGACACCAGGGCGCTCACCCGCCACCTCCGGGACCACGGAACCCTGCGCGGGGTCATCGCTCCCGCCGACGGGCGTTCCGTGCCGGAGCTGGCCCAACTGGCCCGGTGCTCCCCGGCAACAGCGGACCAGGACCTGGTCGCCGAGGTCTCCTGCAGAGAGGTGGAGCGCTGGGGGGAGCCACTTCACCCGGCGCTGAGCAGGGATGCCGGGCGGAGCCACGGCGCAGGGCTCCGGATCGCGGTGCTGGATCTGGGGGTGAAGCGCAACACGCTGCGCTCCCTGGTGAGCCGGGGGGCCGAGGTCTGGGTCCTTCCCCACTCGGTCTCACTGGCGCAGATCGAGGCGCTGGAGCCGGACGGGGTGGTCCTCTCCAACGGCCCGGGTGACCCCGCCACCCTGGACCCCCAGGTGGAGCTGGTCCGGCAGCTGCTGCCGCGCTACCCGGTGCTGGCCATCTGCCTTGGCCACCAGCTGGTGGGCCGGGCCATCGGCGGCAGCACCAGCCGCCTGCCCTTCGGACACCACGGAGGCAACCACCCGGTGGTGGACCTCTTGTCCCAGGAGGTCTTCGTGACCCCCCAGAACCACGAGTTCCAGGTCGACGCCGCGAGCGTCGACCCCGACAGCGGCTGGTTCATCTCGGAGCGCAACCTCAACGACCACTCGGTGGAGGGGCTCCGCCACCGCCGGCTTCCGGTGATCTCAGTCCAGTACCACCCCGAGGGCAGCCCCGGGCCCCAGGACCGCCAGCACCTCTTCGACCAGTTCCTGCAGCTCTGCCGGGGCCGGACCTGGCAGGTGCCAGGCGCCACCCCGGCCGCGCCTGGGCGTGAGCCGGGCCTCAGCCGGGTGCTGGTGCTCGGCAGTGGCCCGATCGTGATCGGGCAGGCCGCCGAGTTCGACTATGCCGGGACTCAAGCCTGCCGCTCGCTCCGGGAGGAAGGGGTGGAGGTGGTGCTGGTGAACAGCAATCCCGCCACGATCATGACCGACGAGGAGATGGCCGACCGGGTCTACCTCGAGCCCCTCACGGTGGAGGCGGTGACCAAGGTCATCGAGCGAGAGCGACCCCAGGGCCTGCTGGCCAGCCTGGGTGGGCAGACCGCTCTCAACCTGGCGGTGGACCTGGACGAGGCCGGAGTCCTGGAGCGGTTCGGGGTGAGGGTGCTGGGCACCCCCCTGGAGGCGGTCCGCGACTCGGAGGACCGTGAGCGCTTCAAGCGCCGGATGATGGCGATCGGGGAGCCCGTCCCGCCCTCCCGGACCGTCAACAAGGTGGAGGAGGCCCTTGAATTTGCCGGGGAGGTTGGGCTGCCGCTGGTGGTGCGGCCCGCCTTCACCCTGGGCGGGACCGGAGGTGGCCTGGTCCACACGAAAGCGCAGCTGGAGGAGGTGGTGGCGCGCGGGCTCCGGGCCAGTCCCATCGGCCAGGTCCTGGTGGAGCGGGCACTGCTGGGCTGGCGGGAACTGGAATACGAGGTGATGCGGGATGGGGAGGACACCTGCATCTGCGTCTGCAACATGGAGAACCTGGACCCGATGGGAGTCCACACCGGGGACTCCGCGGTGGTCGCTCCCAGTCAGACCCTCACCGACAAGGAGCACCAGCAGCTGCGCTCGGCGGCGCTGCGGATCATCCGGGCGCTGCGGATCGAGGGGGGCTGCAACGTCCAGTTCGCCCTCGCCCCGGACTCGTTCAGCTACTTCGTGATCGAGGTCAACCCTCGGGTCAGCCGCTCCTCGGCGCTGGCGTCCAAGGCGACCGGCTACCCGATCGCCAGGGTGGCCGCCAAGATCGCGGTCGGGCGGCGGCTGCGGGAGATCACCAACCAGGTCACCGGGCGCACCTGCGCCGCCTTCGAGCCCAGCCTTGACTACTGCGTCGTCAAGCTGCCCTGCTGGCCCTTCGACAAGTTCCCCCAGGGGGACCGCCGGCTGAACACCCAGATGAAGTCCACCGGGGAGGTGATGGCCATTGGTCGAAGCTTCGAGTCGGCGATCAGCAAGGCGCTCCGCTCCCTGGAGCAGGTCGCTCCCGACCCGGCGGCCCTGCGCCGGGCGGCCGAGCGGCTGGAGGAGCCCACCGACCTCCGCCTGCAGGCGGTCCTGCAGGTGCTCGCCGAGGGTCAAGACCCGGCGGCGGTCTCCCGCCGAACCGGCTACCCGGCCTGGTTCTGCGACCGGCTGGCCGGCCTGGCGGACTTGGAGCGGGAGCTCCGTGACAGCGGCAGCGGCGGGATCGACGAACAGCAGCTGCGCGAGGCCAAGCGGGCCGGACTGTCAGACCGGCGGATCGCCGAGCTCACCGGAGGGAGCCCCCTTTGGGTCGAGAAGGAGCGCCAGCGGCTCGGGCTCCTCCCCACATTCAAGTGCGTCGACACCTGCGCCGCTGAGTTCGACGCTGTCACGCCGTACTTCTACTCCAGCTTCGAGCTGGAGGACGAGCAGCGGGGAGGAGCGGGGTCCGTCCTCGTCCTGGGCTCGGGACCCATTCGGATCGGCCAGGGGATCGAGTTCGACTACTGCTCAGTCCAGGCCGCCGCCGCGCTCCGCCGGCGCGGACTGGAGGCGGTCATGGTCAACAGCAATCCCGAGACGGTCTCCACCGACTTCGACTGCAGTTCCCGGCTCTACTTCGAGCCGCTCGACCTGGAGTCGGTGCTCCAGGTCTGCGCGGTGGAGCGACCCCAGGGCGTGATGGTGCAGTTCGGGGGCCAGACGGCGATGAACCTAGTCGGCCAGCTGGACCGGATGGGTGTGCCGCTGCTGGGCTCGGCCGCCGCGTCGATCGAGATGGCTGAGGACCGGGGCCACTTCGAGGCGCTGCTGCAGCGGCTGGGCATAGCCAGGCCAGAAGGGGCGGCCACCCGAGACACCGCGGAGGCGGAGCGCATCGCTGCCCGGGTGGGCTACCCGGTCCTGGTCCGTCCCTCATACGTGCTGGGGGGACGGGCCATGGACGTGGTCCACTCCGAGGAGCAGTTGCGCCGCTACCTGGGAGCGGCTCTCCGGGCCTCCGGCGAGGCCGGCGGGGAGGTCCTGGTGGACAAGTACATCCTGGGGATGGAGGTCGAGGTGGACGCCATCTGCGATGGCCGGGACGTCCTGATGCCGGGGATCATGGAGCACGTGGAGCGGGCCGGGGTCCACTCCGGGGACTCGATGGCGGTCTTCCCCCCCCAGCGGCTGGACGAGTCGGTGGTGGCGCAGCTGGTCGACGTCACCACCAAGCTGGCACTGGGGATGGGCACCCTGGGCCTGATCAATGTTCAGTGCGTGGTCCACCGGGGACGGGTGCTGGTGATCGAGGTGAACCCCAGGGCCAGTCGCACCGTTCCCTTCCTCAGCAAGGTGACCGGGGTCCAGATGGTGGACGCCGCCGTGGGGGCCATGCTGGGCGAGGCCCTGGCGGCGAGGGGCTGGGGGACCGGGCTGCTGCCCGCCCCAGCGCTGGTGGCGGTCAAGGCGCCGGTCTTCTCGTCCCGCAAGCTGGACCAGGTGGACACGGTGCTGGGCCCCGAGATGACCTCCACCGGTGAGGTGATCGGGTTGGCGCCCGACCTGGCGTCTGCCCTGGAGAAGGCGTTCACGGCGTCTCTGGGCCGGCTCACCCGCCGGGGTGCGACCCTGGTCAGCATTGCCGACCACGACAAGTCCCAGGGGCTCCCAACCGTGGCCCGGCTGGCGGAGCTGGGCTTCCGGATCTTCGCCACCCCGGGGACGGCGGCGATGCTGGAGCAGGCGGGGATCACCGTCACCGAGGTGAGCAAGCTGCACGGGGGCCGACCCAACGTCCTCGACGTGATTGCCGGTGGGCAGGTGGGGCTGGTGATCAACACCATCTCCGGAACGGCCCAGGACAAGATGGGACCGGGGATCGAGGACGATGGGGCCCGCCGACCGTTCCGGGACGGCTACCGGATCCGCCAGGCGGCCGTGCAGCGGGGGGTACCCTGCCTGACCTGCCTGGAGACCGCGGCCGCGCTGGTGGCGGCGCTGGAGAGCGGCGGTGGGACCGAGGTCGAGGTGGCCACCATCCAGGAGCACCGGCAGGGCAGCAGTCCAAGGGTCGCCCGGTGAGCCCCGTGGCCCCAGAGTTGGCCGGGTCCAGCGACTTGGGCCGGGCCCTGGATCTGGAGGCCGAGTGCCTCGCGGTGCTGCCGCTCGAGAGCAACCTCTTCCAGATCAGCTTCCAGGCTCCGGAGCTGGCCCGCCGGGCGCGGCCGGGCGAGTTCGCCCAGATCTGGGTGGACCAGGGCCGCCTGCCTCTGCTGCGCCGTCCCTTCTCCCTCAGCCGCGCCGAACCGGATCTGGGGGTGATCGCTTTCTACGTCGGTGCGGTGGGCGAGGGCAGCCGCCACCTGCAGCGGTTCCGGCCGGGAGACCGCGCCCGGATCCTGGGGCCGCTCGGACGTGGTTTCACCCTCCCCGCGCGGCGGGGCCGCTCGATCCTGGTCTCCGGTGGGCTGGGAGCCGCTCCGCTGCCGCTCCTGGCAGACCGGCTCCGGGAACGCGGCGAGGAGCTGATCTGGCTCAACGGGGCCAGGACCCGCGCCGAGCTCTACCCCGACCGCCTGCTGCCGGGGGGTCTCGCCGAGGTGGTCCGGTTCAGCGAGGATGGGACCGCCGGGGAGCGGGGCCTGGTCACCGCCGGGCTGGGGCCGCGGCTGGCTGGGGCGCAGCGGGTCTATGCCTGCGGCCCCAATCCGATGCTGGCGGCGACCTTCCGCCTGCTCCAGGAGCTGGCCCCCAGGGCCGGCCGGGCCCTGCCCCTGGAGGTCTCGATCGAGGCCCCGATGGGGTGCGGATTCGGGAGCTGCCTGGGTTGCGTCATCCCGCTCAGGCGCGAACCCGGCGCGGCAGGCTCCGAGCTTGGGCTCTGCTGCCGGCAGGGCCCGGTGGTGCGGGCGGAACTGCTGGACTGGGAGCGGCTCCTGCAGCAGCCGGCCCATCTCGAATGAGCCCGGCCCAGCCCGACTTCGACCCTAGCGTGGACATCGGCCGAGGGCTGGTCCTGGCCAACCCGGTGGGGGTCGCCTCGGGCACCTTCGGGTTCGGTTTCGAGGCCGAGGCCCTGGCCGGGATCGAGCACCTGGGGGTGATCTTCTCCAAGGGCACCACCCTGCTCCCCCGTGAGGGCAACCCCCCGCCCCGGATCGCCGAGACCACGGCGGGGATGCTCAACTCCATCGGGCTGCAGAACCCGGGGGTGGAGCACGTCGCCACGGAGTACGCCCCCAGATGGGCCGGCTGGCCGGTGCCGGTGCTGGTGAACGTGGCCGGCGCCAACATCGACGAGTACCTCCGCGTGGTGGAACGGCTGGACGGGGTCAAGGGAGTCGCCGGTGTCGAGCTCAACATCTCCTGCCCCAACATCGCGCACGGTCTGGACTTCTCGACCGATCCCCGGGCCGCCGCCCGCTGCGCCGCCGCGGTCCGGGGTGTCACCCGGCTGCCCCTGGTGGTCAAGCTCAGCCCCAACGCCGCTGACATCGCCGAGATCGCCAGGGCGGTGGAGGACGCGGGTGCGGATGCCGTTTCGGCGGTCAACACCTATGTGGGGATGAAGGTCTCCCTCCGAGACCGCCGGCCGGTGCTGCCCGGAGCCGGTACCGGGGGCCTCAGCGGTCCGGCGATCAAGCCGCTGGCCCTGGCCGCGGTCGCCAAGGTGCGGCGGGCGGTCCGGATCCCGGTTTTCGGGATCGGCGGCATCGCCAGCGCCGCTGACGCACTGGAGTTCATGGTGGCCGGAGCCGACGCCGTACAGGTGGGGACCGCCAACTTCAACAACCCTAAGGCCAGCTCCGAGGTGGTCGAGGGATGCCTCGCCTACGCCAGAGAGCACCGGCTGCACCGCTGGAGCGACCTGCGCTGGAGCGGTCTGGAGTCACCCGGCTGAGCTGAGCCTCGGCCTGCTGCTCCCCGGCGGGGAGGCCCCGTCCAGGAGTCGCCACCGAGCGATTGGGCCGATTCCACGGCGAGCTGCGGCGGGAGCCGGCCCGGTTTCACCACCCTGGCCCGGCCGGCGCTGCGTCGGCCCCTGTTGGCGGTCATGGGCGAGCTGGGACGAGCGCCGCCGGGCGCTGACCGCAGCGCTTGACCCCTCCCCACCGCAAGGGGCGCTGTGGGCGGGTCGCCCGCCCGGTGGCGTCGGCGATGCCTCAGAGCACCCGGGGTCAGGCGGCACTCATCCGGGCCGCGAGTTCGATCTGAGCACGAGCGGCCTTCCAGACCGCCAACCCGACCGCCGGCGGGCCAGAGCGGCGCTCGCTGCTCGTGGGCAGCGCCGCGCCGGTCGGATTCGGCGCCTCCCCGGGGGAGGGGATCCCGCCCTCGCTCCGGCCAAGGGGTGGTGAGCGCGGCGCCGGCTTGGCGGAGGGAGGCCACACGGCAGTCTGAAGGGGTAGTCCGGCGCTGGCCCTGACCGAGGTCGGACGACCCAACCAGGCTGGCGCGACGGAGCCGAGCGGGGCGGAGGAGCGCCCCCACGGATCGATGCCGAGCCCGAGGACAGGTTCGAGCCGATCGCCCTGGAGTGCGAGGTCCAGGGAACGGGGTGGCACTACCGGGGGACGTTCCCGGGCCACCGGGTGGTGCAGCCTGACCTCGATTGCGAACCCGCCGTTTCGCTCCGATCTGAGCGAGTTGGACTGTGGCACGCAGGCTCGTCCTGGCGCGGCGCCCACCGGGAGGGCCCGGCGCGCCGCCCACTACGCGGAACGTGTCGGCGGGGAGGCGGCGTTCAGGGTGGCCTGGTGGTCTTCGGCACCCTCGACGGCCGGGGACCCCACGACCAGCTCGGCGGTCATCATGGGTGATGCACAGAGGGTGTCGGCTGGGGGCTCACGCTGATCTCAGCGGCATCCACCCGCGCCGCCCAGGCTGCTGCCAAGCCGTTCACGGCGGCGCGGCCGGCGGCCGGCGTGGGGGCGTCTTGCCAGGACGGCATCCAGGCGGGGTGGGAACGTCATCCTCGGGGGAAGCGCGGCCAGGGCGCGCGCGTTGAGGCGTCTGAGAGGTCACGCTGAGCGGGGATGGCTCGGCGGCGCCGGAGGTCGAGGGCCTTGACCCCCAAGGCCGGAAGGCGGCGCAGGGCCGGGCCGGGCACGCCCGTCCGGGGCTCCACCAGCCCCACGGCATGATGGAGGCTCCCCTGTGCCTGACGCCACCCTGTCCTTCGTGGTTCTGGGGCGCGGAGCGCCGGTGAGTTCAGGGTGAGTTCACGGACCGCACCCTTGGCAATCGATTGTTCCGTTTGATGGGACATCGGATCTGGCCATGGGGACAGAAACAGGGCCGATGAACGCCCCCCCGGGGCTCGACTTGTCCCCCAAAGCGCACCAGGGACGGTTGCCGCACCTGATCCCGGCCGCTGGGTGGCGGCACGGCGAAGCGGATCGCGGATGACTTCAGCGGCCTGGGCCGAGGCAATCGATTGGCCCGTTCAACGGGACAAAAGTCTTGAAATGTGCTACCATGCGCGCCGCCGTGGGCAGGGTGACGACCTAGTCCACCCTCCGCGGCACCGGAGGCGGACCCAAGATGCGGCGAATCCCTGGAGTGGGGGGATCGCCGGTCGAGGTGGAGACAGGCTCCATCAGAGCGAGATGAGCGCTCAGTCCCCCCAAAGGAACCTGGAGGTTCAGCCGTGATCAGAAAGCTCTGCTGGCTCGCGATTCCAGTCCTCGTGGTTGCCATGGCGGGCTCCAACGCCTTCGACACCCACGCCGTGGGCGGAGCCCGGAACAGCACGCCGGCAGCAGCGTCCTCCAGGGTTGGCGGCGCCTACACCGCACTGACCCCGACCAGACTGCTCGACACCAGAACGAGCAGGCACCCGATCGGGCCCGGCGGCACCGCGGCCCTGACGGTGACAGGTGGGAGCGTTCCCTCCACCGCGGGTGCGGTGGTCTTGAACGTGACCGTCACCGACACCACCACCGCCAGCTACCTGACGGTCTTCCCGACGGGGGAGACCCAGCCCCTGGTGTCCAACCTCAACTGGGCCCGGGGTGAGACCGTTGCCAACTTGGTCATCGTTCCAGTGGGGACCGGTGGCTCGGTGACGTTCTTCAACGACCTGGGCAACACCGACCTGGTGGTCGACCTGGAGGGCTACTTCGCCCCCGAGTCCGGCGCAAGCACGGCGGGGGACTACGTTCCCCTCACACCGGCCCGCATCAAGGACACCCGGGCTGGGAGCCCGCTGGGAGCGGGCGGCCTCCTCGCCCTCCAGGTGACCGGTGAGGATGGGATCCCGGCCGGCGCCACCGGGGCGGTCCTCAACGTCACCGCCACCGACACCACGGCGGCCAGTTACCTCACCGTCTATCCGGAGGGAGCCACTCGGCCCTTCGCCTCCAACCTGAACTGGACGGCAGGCGCGACGGTGGCCAACCGGGTCCTTACCGCGCTGAGCAGCAGCGGCCAGGTCTCGTTCTTCAACGACCTGGGCGACACCGACCTGGTGGTGGATGTGAGCGGCTACTTCACCAGTGGCACGGGCACGCCACCTGGGAATGCCAGCCTCTACTACGGGACCACCCCCACCCGCATCACCGACACGCGGGCGGGCGGCTCGATCACCGCCAACAGCACCCTCGCGGTCCAGGTGACCGGCGAGGGCGGGATTCCCGCCTCGGCGACTGCAGCCGTGCTCAACGTGACCGCCACCGACACCACGGCGGCCA
>PLTL01000146.1 GCA_003164475.1 Candidatus Dormiibacterota bacterium
GAGGATGGCGCCAGGCCCGCCCTGATCTCGTCAGGGCCCGAGGAGGCCGCCTTCCGCCGAACGTCGGGCCGTCTCCTCGGGCTTGCTCCGGCGACCTGGCTGCCGGGAGGGCCGAACCGGCCTGGTGCACCGCTCGGCGGCGGGCCAGGCTGTCCCCCGGGACGGCGGGAGGGGATCACAAGACTGCTGGGAAGGACCGCTCCCAACCCTTGGCCACCGAGATGCCACTGGGCAGCCGGACTTCCGCTCGCTCAGGCGCCGAGTGCTCCCGAACCGGAGGAGGGCGGTTCAGCACCGCGGTCGGGGAGCGCCGAGCCACAGCCTGGCGGCATCGCGGCCGCCACCTGCTCGAGGGCCAGNNCAGCGCCTCGACCTGCTCGTCCTGGAGCGGCTTGGCGAAGTGGGAGTGCACGGAGCTGAGGTGAGAGGGCGCCGCCTCCTCGAGCCGCCGGCGCCCCTCGTCGGTGATCACCGCGAAGAAACCCCTGGCGTCGCTGGGGCAGGCCTCTCGGCGGACCAGCCCGCCAGTCTCGAGTCGCTCGACCAGTCTGGTCAGACCGCTGCGGCTGAGCAGGACCCGGTCGGCCAACTGCGACATTCGCAGAGCTCCTCCGTCGGCTTCCTGGAGCTGGACCAGCACGTCGTACTCGGCGAGCGGCAGGCGGTGGGCCGCCAGCAGCTCCCGCTCCAGGGCCCTGGTGACCACGGTGTGGGCCCTGAGGAAGGCCCGCCAGGCCTTCAGCTGGCTGGCCGAAAGCGGTCCTTCCTCGGCTGACGCCTGGGCAGATGGTTGCACTGGCAAGTACCCGTGTTATATGATTGCTCACGCAATTATCGCGCATCTGCGCATCGCCGCGAACAGGGAGGGCTCTTCATGAGCTGGAAACTGGACAATGCCCACACCTCGATCGAGTTTTCCGCCCGCCACATGATGGTGAGCACCGTCCGAGGAAATTTCACCGAGTTCTCAGGCGAGATCGAGCTCGACCCCGACGACCTCGCCAAGGGTCGCGCCACCGCCACCATGAAGGCGGCCAGCATCGAGACCCGCGAGGGGGCTCGGGACACGCACCTGCGCTCCGCCGNNGCCGACTTCTTCGATGTGGAGAAGTACCCGGAGATCACCTATCGCAGCACCCAGGTGGAGAGCCGCGGCGGTAACCACTATCGGGTCGTGGGGGATCTGACCATCAAGGACGTCACCCGTCCGGTGCAGCTGGACGTGGACTTCCTAGGCGTGGAGCACAGCCCCTACGGGTTCAGGGTGGCCGGCTTCGAGGCCACCGGCAAGATCAGCCGCAAGGACTTCGGCCTCACCTGGAACGTCGCCCTCGAGACCGGTGGCTTTATGGTCGGCGATGAGATCAAGATCCGGATCGACGCCGAGGTAGACGAGGTGGCCGAGGCCGCCGCATCCGCCTGACCCGAATCAACCCTGCCTGCCGGCGGGCTGGAGTGCATCCTGCGCACCAGCCCGCCGGCTGCTGGGCCGCCCCCGGCTGGATCGCCGCTCGCTGGCCCGATCGGCCTCGTCCGCGGCGCTGACCTCCTCGAAGGTGGCGCCGGGAGCGAGCCGCTCCGAGCAGAGGGTTCCCTGGAGGTGGTCGGATTCGTGCTGAACGATCCTCGCCAGCCACCCCTCGAAATCCCGCTGCACTCCCTTGCCCTGGACGTTGCGGTAGCGGACCGTGACCTGCTCCGCCCGGCGCACCAGCCCGCTGCGGTTGGGCATGGAGAGGCAACCCTCATTGGCGTCCACCTCGCCCCGGGCCGAGACCACCTCGGGGTTGCAGATCGCGAACCGCCGGCCCTCGTAGATGATCACCGCGACCTGGAGGTTGAGCCCCACCTGAGGCGCCGCCAAGCCCACTCCGTTCCACTCCTCGCAGCGGACGTACATCTCGTCGACAAGCCGACGGAGGGCGCTACCAAAGGTCCTCGCCGGAGCGCCCCGGTGGTGGAGGACGGCAGCTGGGTCAAGTACCAGCCGCAAGGGGGGTTTGGAGCTCACGGTCACATCTTCGCAGGAGCCAGATCGGGACCGCCGAGGAGGCGGGCGGCTGCGTCCCGGTCGGTCCCGGACAGCCCCGGCAGCTCGGAGATCGATATCAGCCGGGCCCCGTTCACACCAGAGCCGAACACCAGGTGGCAGGCATTCAGCGCCGCCAGCTCCTCGGGGCCGGGCGGGCAGACTGCCACCACCCCCCGAACCAGCCCCCAGCCGCCGGTCAGGCGCAGGCCGAGACCGGCCAGCTTGCGGCCCTCGACGGACAGGTCGCTGAAGCCCGGGCACCAGGCACCGTCCACCTGTCCCTGGCTCAACCGCACCCTGGAAGGGCGAAGCCGCTCTTCGAGGAAAGCGCGCAGCGAGTGGGTGAGACGGTCCAGTGGCCGAGGGCAGGGTTGAGGCATTCGGGCGACTGCCAGGAACCCGAGCCAGTTCTCGCCGCCGGGGCCGACCGTGCCGGCGATCGGACTGGTCCGGACTTCTCCGATCTCGCGGATCCGCCGAATCTGGGCCACCAGCTCGGGCTTGCGAGTGAGGCTGCTGCCCAGGGTGACCCCCGGGCGGCTCACCAAAAGCAGAAGGGAGATCTCCCCGGCCGCCGCGGTGAGGCCCGCCCGGGGCTGGGCTTGGACCACCGGGTCCTCCTCGTGGGCGAGCCCCACCACCTGGACCGGCCAGATGGGCGGCTCGGCATTGACCGGGCTCAACTGGGGCCGAAGGCGCCGGGTCGGAGGGAGCCTCGGGGCCGGCCAGGCCAGCGACCCACCCTCGCCAGCAGCCCGTTCAAGTCCCGAGTCCCCCGCCTGCGATCGGCGACTTGCCTGGGCTGGTCGCACCGGGCCCGCGACCACTCGCTGCCCGTCATCCGGCGTCCCGCCACCAGTCGGATGCTCGACCGGTCGGCCACGTGACGTGAGCGCTGGAGCCAGCCGGAGGTCCGGCAGGCTCCGAGGACCCCCCGGGGGACGCTGGGGACATCTGCGGCGAGGTCCGAGACCGGCTCATCGGAGCTAGGGCACCGAGGCACCCGTTCGCCTCAGGCACTGACCGGACGGGCTGGGACATGGCTTGAGGATATCCGCTGGGGTCGGAGCGGTGCCCCGAGGGACACCATCAACCGCTCGCCCGGCTCGACCAGTTCTCGAAGTGGGACCTCGTCTGCGCGACCCCTCGGGGCGCCGTCCATCGCGCCGGTGGGGAGGAGGCTGGTCACCGCATTGCGGGCTGTGGCTACGGTCCCCCTGGCCGGGGGCCTCGGTGAAGCGCGACTCCCTCCAGCCCCGGCTCCATTGAGACCCCATGCTCGGGCCGGGCGGCGGCGGGCACAGGTTCGGGAGCGGCTCGGTGCGGCTCGGTGCGGCTCGCAACGCTGCCGCACCGGGTTTGCTCTGAGCTCCGCCTGTCGGACGCGCCCGGTGGGGGCTCCGCAAGTACCTCTGCCTCGGTCAAATTCAATTGCACAACCGTCACTTCACCGTCGCTTGGCTCGGAGCTGCCCGATGGCAAGATCTCGCCATGGCGGCGATGGTGCGGGATCAGGGCGAGGTGGCCGTGTGGCCGGACGCGCAGGAGGTCACGCCGCGCCGGACGGCCAGAAATCGGAGGACCGATTCTCCGACCGCGGCCGAGCTCGCCATCCGAGACCTGCTTCGGCCCAATGCCATCCGCCTCATGGTTCAACCTTTCAACCGCCTTTGCGACAAGGCCATTCTGGGTTATGAGATCCGCTGGCGAATCCCCCGGTTGGACGTCCTGCCGTCGCGCGAGGAGATCTGGGCCGCGGCCGAGGCTGCCGGCCTGCTGAGCACTCTGGACGACACCCTGCTCCGGGCCGAGCTGGAGGTGGCCGCTCGGCTGAGCCCCGGGGCGGTGACGTTGGAGCTGCATCCCTGGCGCTGGCATCGGCGGGGGGTCGTCGGGCTGCTCTCGAGGGAGGTCAAAGCGAGCGGGGTCGACCCCGGTGGGATCGTCTGGCAACTGTTGGAGCAGGAGCACCTTGAGAGCGGCGTCATCTACGACATGTCCGCCCAGCTCCACGGGCGAGGCTTCAAGGTGGCGCTGGCCGGGCTGGGAGCCGTCCGGTCCCGGCTCTCGGACGCCGGCAAGGTCGAGCCTGACGTCATCCAGATGGCCCCGATCATGATCGAAGGAGTGGACCAGGACCGGGGTCAGCGTGCCATGGTCTCGGCTCTGGTCGGGTTCGCGCGCCAGATGGGCGCCTATCTTATTGCGGACGGGATCGCCGAGAAAGCGGAGCTCTCCACCCTCATCGACCTTGGGGTCCAGTTCGGCGATGGGCCCCTCCTCGGGGCCCCCTTCGACGCTGCTGGCGAGCTCCAGCCGCCCGGGCGGCTGCCGCTGCTCTCGCTTGACTCCCCGCCTCCCGTCGACGGTGACAAGCCGTCCAGTCAGGGGGCCGTCGCCAACTCCCGCCGCCGGGTCCGGAGCGTCCCCCTCCATTTCCAGCAGCTCGGAGTCGCCGAGGTCCTGACCCAGGCCGGCAGGGCCTTTCAGGCCGAGCACGATCTCCGCGCGATCGTTGAGCTGGCGGCCGACTATCTGGACCAGCTGGTCCCCTCGGACGGGATCGCCGTATATGAGGCGGACTGGGACTCGGGTCAGTTCCGGCCGATCCTGGCCCGCTCTTCCAAGGACCCCACCTATGCGGTGGGGGTGATGGCTCACCCCTTCAGGTTCGGCATGGGACTCACCGGTTGGGCCTTCGACCAGGGGACGCCTCAGCGAGTCAATGACGCCGAGGCCCATCCGGCCGCAGGCCACCTCCCCGGCACCGCCCCGCAGGACGAGTCGATGCTGCTGCTGCCGCTCACCTCCGGCGACCACCGGCTGGGGATGCTGGACGTGGTCCGCTTCCGCCGCGACGCCTTCGTCGCCAACGAACTCATCGTGGGCGGACTGGTTGCCTACATGGCAGCCGCCGCCTGGTACAACGCCCAGCTCTATGTCGAGCAGGTGCAGCACGCCATCACCGATCCCCTCACCGGGTTGTTCAACACCAGGTGGCTCCAGGACGCCGACGGCCGGGAGTTGGCCATGGCCGAGCGCAACGGTACCGAGATGGCCCTCCTGATGATCGACCTCGATGACTTCAAGCAGATCAACGACAGCTGCGGCCACGCCGTCGGCGACGATATCCTGCACAGCGTCGGCCGGGTCCTCCAGGGGGCGATCAGGACCGACGATGCCGCGGTCCGCTGCGGGGGAGACGAGTTCGTCCTGGTCCTCCGGGGTTCCAGCCGGGAGGGGTCTCGGCGGATCGCCCGCGAAGTCCGCAAGGGGCTTGCCGAGATCGCGCTTCCGGCTGCGAGCACCCTGCCTGTCGTCACCGCCTCGATAGGGATTGCCTATTTCCCCAGGCACGGTCGCACCATCGGCCAGCTGCTGGGGGTGGCGGATGGCGCCATGTACAGCGCCAAGCGCAGGGGCAAGGACCGAGTCCTGGCGGCCCGCTAGTCTTCGCTGACGCAGGCTGCCTTCTGACTGGCGCCGGGTGGAACCCGCGCTGGACCGCGATCTCGGGCACCTTGAGGGGACCTCGTGCCGGAGGCAGCCCGGCCGCGGCTGCGAACTCGGCGCCCGCCACCCAGACTGCGGCGGCGGCCGCCAACCCGGCAGAGGTACCGGCGGTCGCTCAGCCGGCGAGGCGTCACCCCATACGGCACCCGCCCGGCTGGGACATCAGCTCTCAACCCCCTCGATTTCGACGTCGGCTGGATGTCCGTAGAATTCCGACTTCCCGAATACCTTAGACAGCACCACGACGACGGCAGCCAGCACCAGCGTGACCACGAAGGTCAAGATGGTCTGGGCCGTCAGCCCGTGCAAGGTCTCCACCCCAATCCAGATGAGGACCAGTGCCCCGCCTACCGGCAGCAGGAGCCCGGTCACGAAGGACACGACGCTGGTGAGCACCACGCGCCGAAGCATCCACGCTGCGGTCAGGCCGGTGAGTGCGTAGTACACGACGAACATCAACCCGATGCTGCTGACGAGGTTGGTAAGCACAGTGCCGATGGTTCCCGTCGAGGACCACAGCGAGAACAGGAACATGGCAAACGAAGGAACTGACAGGATGATCATGGCTAGCCACGGAGTCTTCGTCCGGTTGTTCACGGCGGCGAATACCTTGGGCAGAACGCCATCGCGTCCCATGGAGAATGCGACCCGGCCGAAGGTGATTATCGTGGTCTGAATCCCGCCTATGAAACTTGAGCAGATCGCCAACGCCAGAATGTCGCCCCAGGGGTGGCCGGCAAGATGGGTTCCGACATCGGCGAGCCAGGTGCCGGAGTTGGCCCCCATCTGCTTCGGGGAGACCAGGGTCAGGTAGAACATCGAGAGAACGACGGAAGCGAGAAGGACGCCAACCAGGGCCCAGATCCCAGCCAGACCGGGGTTCCGGAACCGGTGAGTGGTCTCCTCGTTCACCACGACAGCCGTCTCCCAGCCGGAGTACCAGAACACCGTGATCAGCAGCCCGGAGAGAAGACCGCCTGTCCCCCCAGCGCCCGCGATGGTGAACCATTGTGGGCTGGGAGCCTTGGCGCCGACGGCGTGGGTGGTGAGCCCGTGAACCATGGCCCAAACACCGAACAGGGTGAAGACCGCCAGCTCACAGCTGGTGAGGACCCACTGGAAGCGCGCTGAAATCCTGATCCCGCTCACCACCAGAACAGTGATGGCAAGCAAGAACACGGTCCCCGTGATCATGACGATGAAGTGGTTGGAGGCGTACTTTGGGGAGAAGAGTGTGAGCAGCGTCGTCGAGGCCGGAATGATCGAGAAGGCGTTGGAGACGACGAAGGCGAGGATGATCAAAATCCCCACAAACGCCCCGAGATACGGGCTGATGATCCGACCGATCCAGGCGTAGGAGATCCCGACGTCCGGCCGCCACCGGTTCAGGTAGTAGAAGCCGAAGGCGATCCCGACGAGGGGAAGAAAGCCCACGAACAGGGCGAACAGCGCTCCGTACCCGGAGGCGCCGGCAAGTGACGCCAGGACCCCGGCCAGGCTGACCCCCGGCGCTGCGCTGGCGAACCCGAGGACGATGCCGGAGGTGGCGCCGATGGCATTCTCCCGAAGAGGGCGGTGGCGGGGCTGCTGGGCCTGGAACTCACCCCCGGGGCCGACCTCTGCTCCCTTGCTGTCCGAGACGCCCATGCTTCTTCCTCCCCGAGCGGTCGGCGAAATGGGAGCCATCATAGCCCCGGATGTCTGGGCAGTCAATAGACATCAGTTGACAGACAACAGCCTCTCTGAGTAGAGTCCCCCCCATGCCGTCGTCGTGGGTCAGGTCTGACTTCGGCTGGAACTGGAGAGCGGCGGGCGTCCGAGAGTCGGCCGGCGCGGGCCAAGGAGCCGCGCCGCCGCCCACGGGCGGTGCTGCCGCCGCACTCGACCGGTTGCGGAGACCGAGAGCCGAGGGACAGGGGCCACCACCTGCCGTGGCCTCTTGAGTCAGCGCGGCGCTGGGTGTCCCAGGCCGGTACGCCCGTCGCGGCGAGAAGAGCCGGGGTGCAGAACTGGGGCCGGACCGCGGCCCGGCCACGCCGGCCGCCCTGGGCCCGAGCCCAGGTGCCCCGACGGTACCGTCAAGACGCTCTCGTGATTTGGCAGTGCGACATAGACTGGAGGCATAGGACATGGCCGCCGAAGATCAAGACCCCATGGCAGAGAACCGCCCCGGCGATGTAGCTGGTCACGCCCCTCAACTGGTCTTCGGGCGCGGGATCCTGGCGCCGGCGATCGCGGATCTGCCGCGGCCGTATGCCTTGCTGGCCCAGCCGGAGCCGCTGGAGTTCGTTCCTCCCGAGGTCAGGGGTGAGGCGGCCTACGTCGGGTTGGTGACGTCGCTGGAGGAGGAGGTCCTCGAGCGCTGGGACCGCCTGGTCCCGCCTGTGGCTGCGGTGCTCGGGTTGGGGGGAGGCACGGCGATGGACTCGGCCAAGTACGTGGCGTGGCGCCGAGGCCTGGCACTGTTCGAGGCCCCGTCGGCGGTGAGCGTGGACGCCTCCGTCACCAACACCGTGGCCGTCCGCAGCGGCGGGCGGGTCGAGTACCGGGGCTTCGTCACCGCCGACCGCGTATTCGTGGACTTCGGCCTCGTCCAGACTGCTCCCGTCCAGATGAACCGTGCCGGGGTGGGGGACCTGCTCTCGATCCACACAGCGCTCTGGGACTGGCGCCTGGCTGATGAGCGCGGCCGGTCGCGGCTGGTTCCGGCCTTCGCCGAGCGGGCCGAGACGATCCTTGATCGGGTGGAGTCGCTCAGCGGAGAGATCCGGGATGTTTCCGACCGGGCCGTGGAAGCCATCGTGCGGGCCTACCTTGAGGTCAACGACATGGTGGCCGAACTCGGCCACGCCCAGGTCGAAGAGGGTTCCGAGCACTACTTCGTCTATTGCCTCGAGCGGGTGACTGGCCGTTCCTTCGTGCATGGCGAGGTTGTGTCGTTGGGAACCGTACTGATGGGGTTCCTGCAAGGCGGTCGCACCGACCGCCCGCTCAAGATCGCTGAGCGTGCCGGGGTGCGCTGGCGGGCCACCGAGCTCGGGATCTCACGCGAGGAGTTGATCGAGACGCTGCGACGCCTGCCCTCCTTCGTGCGTGAGTCCTCACTCTCCTACTCGGTCATCAACGAGGTCTCGTTCGACGAAGCATCGATAAATCACCTGGTGGAACTCGCATCGTGACTTCACCGCGGGGTGCGCTCCGGATCGTTCCCGATCCCATCGATCAGTTGCAGCCGGTGGTCAGTGACCCGCGGTCTCTGTCAGTCCAGATCGCTGAACGAATCCGTCAACTCATCTCCGACGGGGCCCTCGGCCCCGGCGAGCGGCTGCCCACTGAGGCGGGATTCGCGTCCCGGTTCAGGGTGGGAAGGACGACCGTCCGCGAGGCGCTGAAACTCCTCGAGAACGACGGGCTCATCCAGGTGAGGAGGGGGCGGGGCCGATTTGTTTCCGCAACGCCCTTGGTCCGACGTCCGCTCACCCGGCTGGAGGGAGTGACGGAGATGATGGAGGCGTGCGGGTACGACGTCACCAACCGCGTCGTGTCCGTCACCGTGGAACGGCCGACGCCGGAGGAGCGGGAGGTTCTTCAGCTTCCCGATGGCGCCGACGTGATTCGTCTGGAACGCATCCGCCTGCATCGCGGGGAGCCCTACATTCTCTCTCTCGACGTCATCCCGCGCTCCCACTTCGCCGAGGATATTGGCGCACTCGACTGGAGCGGGTCGCTCCTGGCTCTGCTTGAGGCTCGTGGCGCGATGCCCGCCTTTGCCGTGGCGCGGGTCTCTGCCGTGCAGTTGCCGCGGGCTCTCCTGCGTCGGCACAAACTGGCCAGCGGCGTCCCGTGGCTGCTGATGATTCAGACCAACACCACCGAGGAAGGGGTGCCCGTGATCTACTCTCACGACTATCACCGAGGCGACTGTTTCACGTTCGACGTCCTGCGCCGGGTGGAGAGGCGGCCATGATGGCGGAGAGCGGGCCCCCAGTGATCCTGGCCGAGGACGCGAGACGATGGCACGCCAAGATTGCAGGCGAGTTGCGGGCGGCATTCGAGGATGTTCTTGAGGTCGGCAAATTCACCATGGGCCGCCACCTCTCGGCCTTTGAGGGAGAGTTCGCCGCCTACAGTGGGGCGCGCGCCTGCGTCGGCACTTCGAGCGGGACCTCGGCGCTGCAGCTGGCGCTGCTGGCCCTTGGAGTTGGCCCGGGTGACGAGGTCATCACGGTGCCGAACACCTACGTTGCGACCGCGTTCGCCGTGACCTATGTGGGGGCGGTGCCGGTGTTCGTCGACGTCGACCCCATCACGTACAATCTCGACCCGCAGAGGATTGCGGAGGTCCGCACCGATCGCACCCGGGCGGTGTTGCCCGTGCACATGTACGGACAGGCCGCTGATGTCGACGCTATCCGCCACGTCGCCCCCGACCTGCCTATCCTGGAGGACGCAGCTCACGCCCATGGGGCGACGCTGGGGGAGCGGAGGGCTGGCAGTCTCGGGGATCTGGCTGCATTCTCGTTCTATCCGACCAAGGTCCTGGGCGCGCTCGGAGATGGCGGAGCCATCACCACCTCACGTGAGGATCTTGAGCAGCGAGCGCGCCAGCTCCGCTACATGGGACAGCGGGCGACCAAGCATGACCATGAGGCGCTCGGCTACCAGGAGCGGCTGGATGAAATGCAGGCGGCTTTCCTTCAGGTGAAGCTTCGTCAACTTGAGGACCAGATCGCCGGTCGCCGCCGGGTGGCGGCCGCCTACCGAGAGCTACTTGCGGGAACGCCGCTCACCCTGCCCGCACATGATGTGAGCGGTCGGCACGTGTACTACATGTTCACCGTGCTTGCCCCCTCCCGGGACGCCTTGGCACGACATCTGCTCGACCGCGGCATCACGACGCAGGTGATCTACCCGAGGCTGGTTCCTGAGCAGAAGGCTTACCGTGACTTGCCCTGGCGCGCCGGCGAGCTGCCGGTGGCGAAGAACCTTCCCTCTCGAATCCTCTGCTTGCCCATGTTCGCGGAGCTTTCAACGGCCGAGATCGAGCGGGTCGCAGAGGCAATCCGGGAATTCTACGGACCTAGCTGACGATGCGATTCGCGGTCCTTGGCGGCAACGCGGCGTCGACGCTGCAGCTCGTCGATGCCATCGCCGCCTGGCCGGGCGGCCAGGATCGCAGGCCTGAGATAGAGCTGATTCTCCACGGGCGGTCCTCCGAGCGGCTGGGCCTGATGGCGGCGGCGTGCCGTGCGCGGGCTGGACAGCTTGGCTTGGACCTTCGCGTGGTCGGCGAGGCCCAGCGCCCGGCGGCTCTGGACGGCGCGGACGTCGTCCTCAACCAGATACGCGTCGGCGGCCTGCAGGCGCGCTCCGTCGATGAATCGTTGGCCCACGACTTCGGCCTGCCTGGTGAGGAGACGTTGGGCCCGGGGGGCTTCGCCTGCGCGGTGCGCACGGTTCCTGCGCTGCGTCCGGTCTGGGGTGATGTCGCCCACTATGCGACGGGCAGCTTGGTGATCAACCTGACGAATCCCGCCGGGATCGTCCAGCAGGCTGCCAGGGCCGGGTTCGAGCTGGAGGTCGTAAGCGTCTGCGACAGCCCGGTGACCCTGCTCGACAGTGTCGCTGCGCGCCTGGGCCGGGGGAGCCAGGAGGTGCGATCACGGTACGTGGGGATGAACCACGTTGGCTGGTACCTGCCAGCGGACCTGGCCGAGCTGGACTCCCTGGGAGGCTTGGTCGAGGGGATTGACCCTGCACTTCCGCAGCTGCACGCAGGCCTGCCGAGCGCCTACCTGCGCTACTACGTGCATCCTGACCGCGTACTTAGGGCGCAGTTGGGTCGGCCCACCCGTGCCCAGGAGTTGATGCGCATCCAGGAGGAGGTGCTGGGGTCGCTGCGGGGCGGGCCGGGCTCGATCTCCACGCCCTGGAAGCGGAGGGCGGTTTGGTACTCGCTCGCGGTTGTGCCGCTGGTCGATGCCTGGTTCAACGGGTCGGAGGAGACGCTCATCGTCGGCCTGCCCAACCGAGGACGCATCCCCTGGCTCCACGACGATATCGTGATCGAGGCTGCGATCGCGATCCGGGTTCCTCAACGCCTGGACGTCCTCCCGCTGCCTGCCGTCCCCGAGCTGCCGCGCGCGCTCCTGTCCCAGCAGGCGGCGTTCGAGACTCTGACGACCCGGGCGCTGCTTGGGGCCGCCACCGAGGAAGGGCTGACACGAGCCTTGCTGGCGAACCCCATGGTGCGAAGCGTCGACCAAGCGCGTGGGCTGGTGGATGCCATCCGCCGAAGCGTGGAAGCTGGCCCTGGGTGATGGACGGCTCGGCTGAGGTCCGCCATTCAGGGGTGCTGCTAGCTGCGGACGTCGGCGCTTCGAAGACTCTGGTTGCCTTGGTGGACCCTGGTCCCGGCGGTTGGACCTGGCTTGGCTCCCCGCTCCGCTTCGCGACACCTCAAGATCCAGCTGCCTTGGTCGAGCTGATCGCCCAGGCCGCTGAAGTGCGCGCCCGCGATGCCGGACGGTCGATCCGAGGCGCAGGGATAGCCATTCCCGGACCGCTCGATCCGGACCAGGGGATCGTTACCCATCTGCCGAATCTCGGCTGGCACAACGTCCCGTTCGCCAGGATGCTCACGGCTCGGCTTCACGTTCCCGTCGCCCTCAATGACGATGCTCGCATGGGCGCACTCGGGGAGTGGGCGGTCGGCGCCGGTCGAGGTACCAACATCCTCGTCTTCGTGGCGGTGAGCACGGGGATTGGCTCCGGCCTGGTGATCGACGGGCGCCCGTACGTCGGCGCCCATGGGTTCGCGGGCGAGTTTGGCCACATTGTCGTGGACCCCAACGGCCCTCGCTGTGGCTGCGGCCACCGAGGATGCGTCGAGGCCTATGCGGGTGGACTCGCCCTGGCGCGCGCCGCCTGCCGGGCGTGGCCGCGCCGTCGGCTCGAGGACGGGAGTCCATCTCCGCGAACCGCGAGCGATGTCTTCCGCCTGGCACGGCAGCACCATCCGGTGGCGGCCTCGCTCGTCGACCAGGCCACCGACGCCCTCGCCCTGGGGATCGGCGCCATCGCGGCCGTATTCGACCCCGGGTTGATCGTGATCGGTGGCTCGGTGGCAATGGGCGAGCGGCGCTGGCTCGCCTCGGTGGTGGCTCGCGCCCGCCAGCGCTGCATTGCGGATGCCGGCAGAGAGATACGGGTCGCCCCGCCGGGCCTGGGAGGCCTCTCCTCGCTGGCCGGGGCTGCCCAGCTTGCCATTGGCGTCGGCGGCGAGGGAGCAACTGTGCCGGTGACCTCGTCAGCAAACGGCCACGGCGATTCCGGATGACCTAGGTGGTGGGAGCAAGCAGGGGGCCGGTCTTCGCCGTGGGATCGGGGAGGACGAGGGTCTCCAACACCTGGCCGGTGCGGTATCTGTCAGGTAACGCGGCCGGGCCCTTGCTAGCGGGGCTGGGCCCGACCCGGTGATGCTCCTAGCTCCACAGAGGATGCCGAGCCTGCGGCTGCCTCCGTGGCGGAACTCCTTCCCCGGCACGGATCCCCATCAATCCGGCACCTTCTGATCGTCCGACCCCGATTCCGGCTCGAACCTCCGCCGCTTGGGAGAGTCAGCCCCGGCTCTGGTGCGACCCGCCCTCGAGGCATCGGTGGACGGCCGCCAGCACCTTGAGAAGGGCCTGGAGCTCCTGAGTGTCGAAGCCGCAGAGGAGCTGGAGCGCCTCCTGGTGGTGGTATCCGGAGGCCGCCTCGGCGGCGGCGATCCCCTCAGGCGAGAGCGCCGCGTGGACCACCCGGCGGTCGGCATCGTCACGGGTGCGGATCGCCAGCCCATGCTCCTCCAGGCGGTCCAGAGCCGAGCTGGCGGAGGGCAGGCTGATCCCCAGCGCCTCCGCCAGCGCTCCCACCGTGGCGGGGCCGATCTCGTGCAGCACCATCACCATGTGCATCTGCCCGACCGGCAGCTCTCGGTGGGCCCAGCGGCCTGCGGGCCCCTGGCGCCACTGCCGGGCTGCGGTCTCCTCCAGGGCGGCGAGCGCCTCCGCCCGAAGCTGGGTGCGGGCGGTGTCGGTTTGGAGGGCCTCGGTCGAGCCAGCGGTGGGCATCGTCAGCCTCTCGGTGGGCCGGCCGCTACCAGCTGCTCTTCCCGGGCCGGCTCGGCGGGTGCCTCGGTTGACTCGGCCGGCGGTGCCTCGTGATGGGTGGTGCGCAGTGGCAGCTCCTTGAGGAAGAGGGTCGCCACCACCGCCCACACTGAGACCACCAACCCGATCCGGAATGACGAGACGATGCCCTGGGCCAGGGCCTCGTGGATCGCTCTCACGATGGCGCCGATGTAGGGATGGGCGACCGCGGGCAGGACGTGGGCCAGCTCGGCACCCAGGTTGCCCACCCCGGTGAGGCTGCTGTTGGAGCTGGACGAGAGGTGGCCGGCGAGCGACGCCGGCACTCCGGCTCGGGCCAGGTCCTTGGGGACCTCGGTGGTGACAGCCGCGGAGAGCGAGGTCCCGGCGATGGCGAGGCCGATGGTGCCGCCGATCTGACGAACGAAGGTCAGGGTGCTGGTGGCCACACCCAGCTGGTTGATGGGGACCGAGTTCTGCACCACCAGGATGTAGCCGGACATGGACGGCCCGATGCCGATCCCGAGCACGAACAGCCAGCTCCAGAGGGGAAGGTTGCCGGTGGTGGCGGTGAGCTGGGTCATCAGCAACAGTCCCACCGTGAGGATCGCCATCGAGCCGACCAAGAGGGCCTTGTACCTACCTGTGCGGGCGATCAGCAACCCGGCGCCGACGCTGGTCGCCATCAAGCCCAACAGCAGGGGCCAGAGCATGTAGCCGGAGGCAGTGGCGCTGATGCCCCGAACCGCCTGGTAGTAGCGGGGCATGAAGATCACCGCGATGAAGAAGGCGAAGGACATGAAGAAGATGGCCGCCTGCGAGGCCGCGTAGGTGCGGATCCGGAACAGGTGCAAGGGCAGGATCGGCTCCTTGGCCCGGCTCTCGATGTAGAGGAACACCAGTCCCAGCAGAGACCCCAGCAGGATCAGCCCGCCGACCCGCCAGGAGAACCATGAGTAGGCGATCCCCGAGCTGCCCGAGAGGCCCTTTTCGGTGAGCCCGATCAGTATCGGAACCAGCGCCATGGAGAAGACCAGGGCGCCCAGGTAGTCGATCGAGGGGCTGGCCCCCTCCCGCTTGTGGTTGGGAAGCTGGGTGGCGATGACCGCCAGGGCGACGATCCCGATCGGGAGGTTGACGTAGAAGACCCAGTGCCAGCTGATGTTGTCGGTGATCCAGCCGCCCAGGAAGGGCCCCACCAAGAACGCGAGCCCGAAGACGGCCCCAAAGAAGCCCTGGTACTTGCCCCGCTCGCGGGGGGTGAAGAGGTCACCGATGACCGCCAGGGCGATCGGGAAGAGGGCGCCGGCGCCCAGGCCCTGAAGGCCCCGGAACAGGATCAGCTCGGTCATGTTCTGGGAGAGCCCGGAGAGGGCGGAGCCGACCAGGAACAGCCCGATGCCGATGATCAGAAGCAGCTTGCGTCCGAAGAGGTCGGAGAGCTTGCCGTAGATGGGCACGGTGATGGTGCTGGTCAGCAGGTACGCGGTCACCACCCACACGTAGAGGTTGTTCCCGCCTAGGTCGGTCACGATGGTGGGCAGGGCCGTCCCTACGACGGTCTGGTCCAGGGCGCTGAGGAAGAGCCCCAGCATCACCGCCGCCACGATGGCCAGCTTGGCGCGCTGGGAAAGGTGCATCACGGGTTGGGGCATGGACAACGGAGGACCTCGAGATGGCTGCTGATCGCTCGGCGGCCGGGCCGCGGCGATAGCAGAAGGTTAGCTTGTCGAGAATAATTCTGTCAAGTCTAACCTTTGCCGATCTCGGGCTCGGCGGGGAACCCGAGGTTGTCCACGTAGGCGGCCCTGACTGAAGCGGCCAGGGTCAGGCCGGCCGCCTTGGGGTGGGAATGCACCCGAAAGCGCAGCCGAGCGCCCCTCATTGCCAGCAGGTGGACCCCTTCCGGCTGATCTCGGAACAGACGCTCCAGCACCCGGCCGACCAGCCTGGCCGCCGCGTCGCCCAGCCGGCGGTCCAGACCGCACTGGGACAGCGGCTCGCCCCAGGGGAGCCGGCCGGGGCCCCGGCCCGAGTCAAGCAGCCAGCTCCGGCTCGTCGGCAGGGCCTGGAGCAATCGCTCCAGGGCGGCCGGCGGCCGCCCCCCGTCCAGTGCCGAGCCCGGGAGCGGCTCGTAGCCATCCCGCCGGCCCCTCCGCGCCTCCAGGGCCCGCTGGGCTGAGCCCACCTCGGCCAAGCTGAGCTGGGCCACCGCGGCCAGTCCGTCCCAGCCCCGCTCCAGCGCGCCCATCGCCCGTCGGTCCTCGGCCCAGGCCGTGACCAGCGCCAGGGCGGGAGACGGGAGGCGGAGGTCGAGCAGAGCCTCCGAGTTGCGCCGCCTCGCCTCCTGCCGGTCTGCGGGACGGGGCTCCAAAGCCTGGTAGATCCCGCCCGGATGGGGCAGGTTGATCTCGTAGCCGGAGACGGAGAGCCTGCCCATGAGGCTGACGTCCGCCCGGTAGGGGAGTTCCTGGCGTCGGCCTGGGAAGGCGCTCGCCCATCGGGTCAGGGCTCGCTCCAGCTGCTGCAGCTTCCACTCCCCGTTCTCGTCCAGCTCCTCCTCGTCCGACCCCCGCGCCTCGGCGGGGCCCTCGAGCCCCACCATGGTCACGAGCCGGTGTCGCTCGACGAAGTCGGCTGCCCGCAGCGCCTCACGCAGGGCCGGATGGGGGGGCAGGTCTCCGATCAGCAACGGCGGCCTGGCGGCGTCCGCTGCTCGCCTCAGGAACCGCGAGAGCGACAGGTCCCAGTCGCCCCCGGGGATCGCGATGTGGAGGTCGCCGGGCCCGGTCCGGAGCAGCACCCCGACGAAGGGCCCAACACTCCATGCGGGTACCAGAGATGGCCGCCGCCGGCGGGCGACGGGCTGGGGTTCCGCTCTGAGCAGGAGGTCGTACGCGGCCCGGCGCTCCGGGGTGGCCACCAGCGACCAGGCCGTCTGGAGCTGAGTGAACAGGGCGGTGGCCCGGGACTGATCGAGCCGGGAGAGAGCCGGCCGCCGGACCTGGACGTCGGGATGGAGCTCTCGGGCCTGGGCTCGATAACTGCGGCGCAGCTCGGTCCAGCTGGCGGAGCGGGGCGCTCCCAGCACCGAGTAGACATCGAGCAGCGCGCGCTGCCTGGTCTTCACTTTGGGCGCGTGTCTAACTGCAGGCTGGGGACCAGTCCGCTGCGCTCGGGGGTGGAAGAGGGCCCGGGAGCAGGCTGGGGGCGGGGGAGAGCCTGCTCCGTTGCGGGGACACCTCGCCGGCGACCCGGAGCCTGCTGGTCGCCGCAGCCCCAGTTCCGCCGAGATCGGAGATCGGCCGCTGCGGCCAGCCGAGGGATGTCAGCAGTCGGCCGGCCTCGCCGGCCGGCCGCGCCGCCAGGCCCAGTGGCGCTCCCAGCCAGCCAGCGTGCCGACGTGGGAGCCTGGGGCTGGGCTGGGCCCTGGGCGCTGACCTCAGGTCTGGGCGTGGCCAGCCATCCGGGCCAGCTCGATCTCAGCCAGCTCCGGCTCCAGCTTGCGAAAGAGCGGCGCCGGTTCCCTAAGGCGTTGTCCCGCAGCCAGCCGGCTGGGGGCCCAGCTCACCTCCGGCGTGTCGTAGTCGCCAGTCAGCGCCAGGTGGGGGTCGTCCGCGGGGCCAACCAGTTCCAGGCGCGGCATCGGGGCGATCACCCCCTCGCCCCCCAGCATCTGGTGCAGACGCTGGCAGCTGAAGGGCAGGAAGGGGAGCAGCTGCACCTTGAGGTTGTCGATGCAGTTGAGAGCCACGTAGAGCACCGTCGCGGCGCGCTCCCGGTCGCTGGAGACCAGCCGCCAGGGCTCGTTGTCAGCGAGGTACTGGTTGACCAGGGCCGCCAGACCCATCGCCTCCGCCAAGGCGGCTTTGAAGCGGGCTGCGTCCAGCAGCCTGCCCACCGAATCGAAGCCGGCATCCACCTGTCCGATCAGTGCCTGGTCGGCCTCGGTCAGCTCCGCCGCCTGGGGCACCTCCCCAAAGTGGCGCTTGGCAATGGCGAGGGTCCGATTGACCAGGTTGCCCCAGGTGGCCACCAGCTCGTCGTTGTTGCGGCGGATGAACTCGGCCCAGGTGAAGTCGGTGTCCTGGGTCTCGGGCCCGGCGGCGGTCAGGTAGTAGCGGAGCGAGTCCGGGTCGTAGCGGCTGAGGAAGTCGCGGACCTCGATGGAAATGCCCCGGCTGTTGGAGAATTTCTGGCCCTCCTGGGTCAGGAACTCGCTGCTGACTAGGTTCTCCGGCAGTACCAGCGGCAGGTTGGGTGGCCCGCCCCCCAACTCCCCGCCGCTGCCATAGCCGAGGAGCATGCTGGGCCAGATCACGCTGTGGAAGATGATGTTGTCCTTGCCCATGAAGTAGAAGTGGCTGGCCTCCGGGTTCTGCCACCAAGCCCGCCAGGCCTCGGGCTCACCCCGGCCCAGGGCCCACTCCACACTGGCCGAGAGGTAGCCCACCACGGCGTCGAACCAGACGTAGATCAGCTTGTCATCCCGCTCGGCGAACTCCGGCAAGGGAATGCGAACCCCCCAGTCGATGTCCCTGGTGACCGCCCTGGGCTTGAGGTCGGCCACCACGTTGAGCGAGAAACTGCGCACGTTGCTGCGCCAGCCCGACTTGGACCCGATCCAGTCGGCGAGAGCCCCCGCGAAGGCGGGCAGATCCAGGAAGAAGTGCTCGGACTCCCGGAAGACCGGCGGCTCCCCGTCGATCCTCGAGCGGGGCTCGATCAGTTCGGTAGGGTCCAGCAGCCGGCCGCAGCTGTCGCACTGGTCGCCACGGGCGCCCTCGTAACCGCAGTGGGGGCAGGTACCCTCGATGTAACGGTCGGGCAGGGCCCGCCCGTTGGCGGCCGAGAAGGCGCCATGCTGGGCTTGGCGCAGGAGGTAGCCCCGGTCGTGCAGGGTCTTGAAGACGTCTTGGACCACTCGGGCGTGGTTGGCGGTGGTGGTCCTGGTGAAGAGGTCGTAACTGAGCCCGAGCCGGAGCAGGTCCTCGGCGATGACCTGGTTGTAGCGGTCGGCGATCTGGCGCGGGCTGATACCCTCCCGGTCGGCCGCGACCAGGATGGGGGTGCCGTGCTCGTCGGTACCGCTCACCATCAGCACCATCGCTCCCCGCAGCCGCTGATACCTGGCGAAGATGTCGGAGGGAACGCCGAACCCGGCGACGTGACCGATGTGGCGAGGCCCGCTGGCGTAGGGCCAGGCCACCGCGACCAGCACGTGAGCCGTGCCTGGGCGAGATGCACTCAAGATCGGATCGATGGTAGCCGGTCGACTGTGAGTGAGGTGGAACAATGGCACCCATGAACAGGGACTCACGGGTGCTCTTGGTCATTGCCGACAGCTCCCGGAGCGGCGGGCCCGAGCATGTTCTGACCCTGGCCAGAGAGCTCTCAGCTGCCGGGTGGGCAGCACTGGTGGCCTGTCCGCCGGGCGAGCTCGTCGACCGCTGCGGCGGCGCGGGGATCGCCGTTGCCACCATCTCGGTGGGAGGCAGGAGCTGGGCTACGGCTCCGATCCAGCTCCGCCAGCTGGCCCGGCAGTGGCGCGCGTCCGTCGTCCACAGCCACGGGCTGAGGGCTGGGGCCCTCCTCCGTCGGGCCCGGGCTCAGGCCCCCATGATCCACACCCACCACCTCGACGGATGGTTCGCCTCCGGTGCGGTCAGGCTCATGGTCCACCGCCACGAACTGCGCGCCCTGGGTCGGGCATCCAAGCTGCAGATCGCGGTCTCCAATGCGGTCGCCGCGTTCCTGATCGACGAGGTGGGGACCGACTCGCGCCGGGTCCGGGTGGTACCCAACGGCATCGACCCGCTTCCATTGGTGCCCCGCGCCGCGCCGTCCGGACACCGCGTCGGCGTGCTGGCCAGCCTCACCCTCTCCAAGGGGATCGACACCGCGATTCTGGCGCTGGCCACCCCGGCCGGCCAGACCCTCTCCCTCTTCGTGGGGGGGACCGGGCCTGAGCTCTCGAGCCTGGCGGACCTCGCCTACACCGTCGGGGTAGCGGACCGCGTCAACTTCGTGGGGGAGGTTCGGGACCGGGAGAGGTTCTTCTCTGGCTGCGATCTGGCCTGGGTCCCATCGAGGGCCGAGCCGTTCGGCCTTTCCGCCTGCGAGGCGATGAGTTCAGGGTTGCCGGTGGTGGCCAGCCGGGTGGGCGGCCTGACGGAGATCCTGGATCCACCCCATGCCGGGCTGGTTGTCGGGGCCGGCAATCCCGCCGCCCTAGCCGCAGTCAGCTTGGCCCTGCTGGGCGACCCCGATCGGTACGCGGCCCTGAGCGCCGCCGGGGCGGAGCGCGCTCGCCAGCGCTTCTCGGCCGCTCGGATGGCGGCTCTCACCAGGGGGGTATACCGCGAGGTGATGGGCGTCCAATAGAACAGCTCTTTGGTCTCGCCCCAGCGGGCTGTCCGGCAGAGCCCTGGCTCTCGGCTCTGCCCCGGAGTTGAGAAGGCGGGACCAGGGACGGTGCCCACCCGGTGCTTCAGTTCGAGTCGGGGCCGGGGCGGCTGGAGCAGGGTGAGAATCACGGGCTCGGTCCAGGGCCGTGCCTCCCACTGCAACTTTGTGGTTGCAGTGGGAGGCGAAAACGTGCCCTCTTTGGGCTGCAACTCTCCCCAGTCGCAGGGGCGTGCCTACGAGCGACGACCGTATTGAGCAGCAGGTCATCATCAATGCCAGCGCGGATCGGGTCTGGGACCTTTTGAGCCGGCCCGGCTGGTGGGCGCCGACCGAGGCCGACGCTCCGGTCGATCGAACGCCAGGCCACCAAGTCGTGCGGGAGAGCAAGGATTGGGGGCGATTCGCGGTCGAGGTTGTCGACATCAAGCCTCTGACCTATGTCGCCTTCCGGTGGGCGAGCCAGTTCTCGGGTGAGGAGCTCGGCTCAGGCAGGGCGACCCTGGTCGAGTTCCAGGTCGAGCCCACCAGCGGCGGGATCAGGGTGGCTGTGTTGGAAAGTGGGTTCGCGCCGTTGGATGCGCCGGAATCGGTACGCCGGGCGGCCCTCGACGGCAACGCCGGCGGGTGGGCCGAGGAGTTGCGCGGGCTCCGGGAGCGGGCCGAGCGGTTCCCGAGCCCCTGAGCCCGCACGCCGAAGCCGAGGTCGCTCAGGTCTTTGTGGCTCTCGCCGATCCCACTCGGCGCCGGCTGCCGCGCGGACACTGGAGAGGTGATGCCTTAGGACATGGTCACCTCGTTTCCGGGCCGGCGATGACGGCGTCCAGCTCGAACTGAGCAAGGGCGAACAACGTGCAGCAGGCAGAGGCCGACGGGCGACTCAGCCCGCCCGGCTCCAGCTCAGCCGGCCTGCTGCGCTGACAACCCCTTCGCGGGCTCGAGCTAGGTGTCGGGGTCCGGGGGTCCCAGGCCGCTGCCAACGAAGGCACTCAGAACATCCACGAGGATGTCCCTCTGGGATGCATCCAGCTCCTGCCCGAGACGCCTCAGGGAGCGTCTCCGCCAGCCGCGATACACCTCCAGGGCGCGGGCCGCCCGTGGGGTTGGCGCCAGCCAGACGGTGCGCCGGTCCTGGGGATCGTCCCGGCGCTCAACCAGCCCCTGGCGGATCATCCGGTTGGCCATGGCGGTCGCCGCCGCTCCGGTGATCCCCATCGACGCCGCAAACCGCCGCATGGGCATGCCTTCCGGAGGCAGGCAGCCAACCGCTTCGAGCTGGCGCCAGGTGACCGATCCGAGCTGGCGGCTGACATTGTGCGGAAGGGGCCTGTCCAGGACCGACCGGAGCTGCGGCTGGAGCTTCAGCATCCGTTCCACGAAGTCGTCAACTGGTGCAGTGTCCCTATCCCCAGGCCCATCGCCCGGCTGAAGGTTCACGCAGTGAATTATGTGACTGTCAGAGTCAGCGGGCAGTTCCCGGCCGGTTTCGTCGGGGATGGCGGAGATCTGCGCCCCGCGCCTTCGCTGCGGTGCGGGGGCAGCTGCGGTGGTGCCCGCCGTCCGCCGGGCGGCCCGCTGATCGCGATGAAACCGAGTCGGGAGACGGCCCGTTTAACCGGACGTGCCTCTCAGCGCTGAGCGCTCCCGTTTGGCCGATGGCCTGGACCGCTGTCATGAGGCGGCGGTGCTCCTGAACACCGCGCTGACCGACCTGTCAGACGCCGAGGCCAGGGAGCTCGCCCTCGACGCCGTGGCGGCGGTGGCCCGGCTGGAGCGGCGGCTTCAGCTCCTCGCGGAGGCCTTCCGAATCGCCGAGAGCTTCCTCGCCGCCGACCAGTTCCTGGTGTCGGGCGCCGACACGGACGAGCAGGAGCCGGTGGCCTCGGTCCTGGGCCGACCCGCCCGCATCGGAAGCTCCGACTAGCGCTCGCCCCTGGCCGCCTACTCCTTGGAGGACGGGTAGTAGGGGTTGGTGCCCTCGGCGTGATCGGTGGTATCGACCACCTCGACGATCTCCTCGAAGCGCTCCAGGATGGCGGTCCGCACTCCCTGGGACAAGGTGGTCTCGGCGAGGCCGCAGCCCTGGCAGCCGCCCCCCATCTGCACGTAGGCGACGCCATCGGCGATGTCGAGCAGACCGATGTAGCCGCCGTGGCCGGCCACCGCCGGGTTGATCTCCTGATCGAGCATGCGCTGGACCGCCTGGGCCAGGGGATCCTCATCGGGGTCGTAACCGGTCTCCAGACTGAGCGCTCCGGAGACCGGGTCGGCCTCCACGCGGGAGCCGACCACATGGCGGGTGATGACCCGAGGAGCCACGAAGAAGATGTCGGGTGCCCCCTCCACCAGCACCTCCTCCGGCTTCAGCCCGCCCGCCTCAACCAGATCGAAGTTGAAGGTCAGCCGCTCGCCCTGGAGTAACCCCGGGGTCACCGAGACCCATGCCTCGGGGTGCCCCTGGCGCGCTCGGAAGCTCCGGATCCGGGCCGCGGCCCGCTCACTCAGCTGAAGCCGGGGCACGTCCCCCCTGGTCTTGGTCTCCACTTGTCCCAGTCTGACGCGACGGGCTGGAGAGTGCCTGTGGCGCGCCGCTCGGTGGGCGGGGGATCCGCGATCCAGCCCGGTCATCGATGCGGTCGAGGCAGCGGCCGTCCGCGGAGGCCTGAGGCCGCTTGTCGTCGCCTGGCAGGACTCGACCCCGCCCACCGGGCGGGGGCTGGAGGGACTAGCCGGGCGTGACCGTCACTTCGTCCGCCGGCCGGCCGGCCGACGCGTCCGCGCCCCGCCAGGCGAAGGCCGAGCTCCTCGACCAGCTGACGCTGGGGGTGCTGGAGCTCACGTCATCCGCGGCCTGGGCCCGGTGGCTGCAGGTGAGCCGCCGCTTCCACCGCTACAGCTTCCCGAACCAGATCCTGATCCTGAGCCAGCGCCCAGATGCCACCTGGGTGGCCGGGTATCGGGCCTGGGTCCGGCTGGGCCGGCAGGTGCGCCAGGGGGAGAGGGCGATTCGAATCCTGGCTCCGTGCCTGGTCGTCCCGGAACCGGCGGAGGGAGAGGGGCCGCCGTCCCCCACCCTGCTCGGGTTCCGAGTTGCCCACGTGTTCGACCTGGCCCAGACCGCCGGAGAGGAGCTTCCCCAGCCGGTGCGGACCCTCACCGGGCCGGGTTCGCCGGACCAGCTCGGCAAGCTGGCCCGGCACGCCGTGGATCTGGGGTTCGACCTTCAGTTCAAGGCTCTCCGGGGCGCCAGGCACGGGGACTGCTCCCACGCCCTGCGGCGGATCCGGGTCAGCAGCGAGCTGGCCCCGGCCCACCAGCTGAAGACGCTGGCCCACGAACTGGCCCATGCGATCCTCCACGGGCCCGAGTTCCAGGGCTCCAGGGCACTGGCGGAGCTGGAGGCCGAGAGCGTCGCCTATGTGGTCTGCCAGGCGTTGGGGGTGGAGAGCCGAGACTACAGCTTCGGCTACCTGGCCACCTGGTCGGGAGGCGGTCCGGAGGCGGCACGGCTGGTGATCGCCGCCGGAGGGCGAATACTGAAGGCCGCCTCCTCGATCCTGGATGCGAAGGACGACCAACCGGCACCCTGAGGGGACCCAAGCCCCCGTCGCGGCCACTCCAGCGCGGGCGCGCTCCGACCCGGCCTTGACAAAATGAGCCGCCACTCATAGGGTCGGAGGCGGAATCAGGGGGTGATCAGGGGTGTCCAGCAGCAACTTCGACGTCTTGTTCCCGGAGGTGGAGGTTGAGGTCTCCGACCGAGGCCTTGCTGCCTTCCGCGACCAGGATGCCATGCGGGTCAAGTCACGCCTCATCGAGCTCGTCCTGGTGCGGCGCTTGGAGCTGGGGCTGACCCAGGAGCAGCTGTCACAGCGCTCGGGCGTGGCCCAGACGGAGATCAGCCGGATAGAGCGGGGCCGAAAGACCCCCAACCTGGACACCTACGCGCGGCTGGCCGCGGCGCTCAACTTGGATCTGATCGCGAGGAGACCACAACGGGTGGCCAGCCGGCGGCGGCCGCGCGTCTGAGGCCGGTCGCCGCTCTCACACGAGGCTTGAGCATCCTCAGCTCGGTGCCAGCGCCTGCGGACAACCCGCCCCGGCGCGGATTCCCAGCGCGTTCCTTGTCGCGATGCGTCGGGCGACCGTCGCCGCCGGGATGAGGCAAACCGCAGCGGCTGGCGCGACCATCCGTCCGGGTGGTCTCCACGCCCTCACCGAGAGTGAGGAGGATCCTCATGCCGATCGGCCGTCTCCGCCGGGACGACGGAGTCGGGACCACGACGCCATTCCCAGGGGGTCTGGTTCAGGGGCCGGCAGCTGCGGTCAGGGCAGCCCGCCTCTTGGCGGCCGGCACCATCGCTTGGACAAGGCTCAGGCTACAGTTTGGCTCTGAAGCAGCGCGAAGGGCGAGACGGCAACCCGATGAAGGCGCTCCATGTTGCCGATGGCAGCGAATGGCGCGCGTGGTTGGTGAGCAACGCCAAGACCTCCGAGGGGGTCTGGCTGCTCTACTACAAGAAGAGTTCGGGAAAGCAGCGGATTCCCTATGAGGACGCCCTCGACGAAGCTCTCTGCTTCGGCTGGATTGACAGCAAGATCAGAAAGGTCGACGAAGCCAGCTACGCGCAGCGGTTCACGCCCCGCAAACCCAGCAGTCGCTGGTCAGCCTCGAACGTTCGGCGCATGGAGAGACTGATCCGAGACGGGAGGATGACCCAGGCCGGGATGGATGCCTTCGCGTCTCACCAGACCCGGAGGGCCCCACCCCTGCCAACCCAGCTCCCGCGAGGCCAGGAGGATAGATTTAAGGCGCAGACTGCGGCGTGGGGCAACTTCGAGCGCCTCTCTCCCTCGTACCGGCGCCTGGCCATCGCCTGGGTCGCCGGCGCCAAGAAGGAAGAGACTCAGATCAAACGCCTCAATCAGCTCGTCGAGTCCTCAGCAGCCAACAAACGCCTCGAGTTCATGTAGCCGATCTCACGCTGGGTCCCCTTGGAATCCGGCGGCAGGGGGCCGGGGCTCAGTCACTCCAGGGGGCCGGGCTCAGCGGTCGATCTCAGCTCTGGAGCAGACGGCGAACCTCGCGGGCGATCTCCAGGTCCTCTCGGCTCTCTATGACCATGGTCGAGGCCGGCGCGTCCGCCGCACCGATCTGCCGGTCCCCTATCCCGGATCGGTTGCCTTCGGGGTCGATGTGGATGCCCAGAAAGCCCAGACCGTCGCAGCACTCGCCCCGGATTCGCGGGGAATTCTCCCCCACCCCGCCGGCGAACACCAGAGCGTCGAGCCCGCCCATGGCCGAGGCCATGGCTGCCACCCCGGCGCGCAGGCGGTGCAGATAGACGCCGATCGCCAGAGCGGCGGCGGGGTCACCGGAATCGCGCCTGCTCAGAAGCACCCGGATGTCGGCGCTGCCGCCCAGGCCGAGCAGCCCGGATCGGTACTCAAGGGTTGCCGCGAGTTCGGCGGGAGCCATCCCCACGTGTTCCTCGAGCCAAAGCACCAGGCCGGGATCGACGTTGCCACATCGCGTCGCCATCACCAGGCCCTCGAGTGGCGTGAACCCCATCGTGGTGTCGACGGAACGGCCATCTGCGACCGCACACAGGGAAGCTCCGGCCCCAAGGTGGCAGGTGACCAGGCGAAGCCCCTTCGCCGGGCGCCCGAGGATGGCGGCGGCCTGTCGGGAGAGGTAGGCGTGTGATAGCCCGTGAAAGCCGTAGCGGCGCAGATTCCAGCGCTCGCGCCACGCCTGGGGCAGGGCATAAGAGGCCGCCGCGTCGGGCATGGTGACGTGAAAGGCAGTGTCGAAGCAGGCCACCGCCGGCACTCCGGGGAGGGCCGCCTTGGCGGCATCGACACCGGCAATCGACTTCGGCTGATGGAGGGGAGCGAGTTCCGTCAGGGCCCTCAGCCGCCGCTCGACCTCCGGCCCGAGCCGCACTGCAACGGTGAACTCGGTGCCGCCGTGCACGATCCGGTGTCCGACCGCGTCGATGGGACCCAGACCGCGGATCTCCTCCTCCACCGC
>PLTL01000082.1 GCA_003164475.1 Candidatus Dormiibacterota bacterium
CGGCTGTAGAAGCCCTCGTGGGCTCCGTACGCCCAGATGACCACCTCCGCGGCCGAGATCACCTCCCAGGCCATCCGATAGGTCGTCCCCTGGAAGCTCACGCCGGCCACCAGAACACTGCGCTGACCCCAGCCCGCCTCCCGCTTGAAGGCCGGCGCATACGGGTTCAAGGTGATCGCCTCCTCCACCGCCGCGAAGCGCTCTGCCACCGGCTTCGGCAGCCGGGAGCGCTCCTTGCTGGCCTCCCGATGGGACTGCACGGTTATCATGTCGTAATTATAGCGCGCCGCCCGCCTTAGTACAACATCTTGTGCGATGTTGCAGAAGGAGTATCATCGGACCATGGCCAGCACCATCGCAGAGTTGGAGCGCCAGGTCACGGGGCTCCGACGGGAAGTCGAGGAGATGCGCCGATTCATCGGCCTTCCTCAAGGACGACACTCCGCCGCCTTCCTCGCCTGGGCCGTCCACCACGGCGTCGACCCCGAGGACTTCGTGCCCCTCGAACTGGCACCAGCTGGCACCCACACGATGACCGTGGCCGAGGCCGCCGCAGCGCTCGCCATCGGCGAAGAGCAGACACGGCGGCTCCTCAGAGCCGGGACCTTGTTCGGGGTCCCGCTCGGCGGCCGGGCGGGATGGCGCGTCTCCCGCAGCGCTGTTGAGGAGCTGCTCCGCGAGCGCTCCGGCCCGGCTCCGCAGCGCGGACGCCGTGGCCATGGCAGTCCTCCAGTCGGAGGAGGCAGGCGATGAGCAGGCAGGCCGTGGATCCGCAGGCCTTCGACCGGGCGGCGCGTCTCGCCGCCCGGCTTCCGCTCGAGGAGCTGCGCGTGGTGGTTGAGAGAGTCGAGACGGGAGAGGGGGTAATGCCGCCGGCATCACGCCGTCCGTCGCCCCGGGCCTCGGTGGCCTTCCAGACCGTCGACGAGGTCCTGGCCGCCGTCGAGGCACGGCTCACCACCCGGGATCAGGGGACCCAACTCCTGGCCGTGCCGCCGCGGCGGAGGCCTCTCGCCGGCGCCGCCGCCGCATCGTCACGACGCCGGCGCTCGCTGGCGACGGAGGACGACTGATGTCGCCGGACGGCCAGGCAGAGCGCACTCGCGCGTAAGCAAGACCACGCGCAGCCCAGACACACGGGGGACAAGGGGTAAAGAACGAGAAGAGATGAACGTACCCTTGGGAGTCATGGGTTCTTCCTGAGCGGAATTCCCTTACCTACCAGGCACTTCTGGTATAGCGGAGGTGTATCCATCTAAGGGCGGCACGGACGGATCCACCGGTCGCACCGCGGATCGCTACACCCCGCCCTTGCCATGGGAACGCACTAGTGCGGCGCTCGCCTCAACCGCACCACGCATTCCGTCCGGATGCTGAATGGTGCGGCAGCTCCGGTCGGTGCGAAGAACGGCGAAAGAATCCTCACTGCGCACCGCCCCACGGCTGAGGGCCGGTGGCCGGGGGTAGTGGATGCCTCGTCCCCCTCTCTCCGTGCCTCTCAGGCCCGCGTATTGGCAAGCGATCGACGGAGAGGGGGCGGTTGGTGAGACCGACGCGCTAAGTAAGGCTGAGGCGTCGTGCACTCCGCCAGCGCCCGAGGAGGCCCCGGCGACCGGCACCCACGCCTCACCCCGGGAGCACCAGCGGGCGGGCATGCGCGGAGAGTGGCGATAGGGACGGCAAGCGAGCGCCTCGTCTGGGTGAGGCCCACGACCGTCCGCCCCGGGTCCGGCGCCCCAGACACGCCGGCACCGCCTCTCGCAGCGCGCCACCGCGGGGCGCCAAGCGAAGGTGCTACCCGAGCGACGTCCTACGAGGGCGGAGAAACGGCCACCTCCCGACAACACACCGCTCCGTGGTGAATCCCCTCCCAGCCCAGGAGCGGCGTTCGACGAGCAGCGTATCTGACCGCGGCGGCCGCTCAGACGCGGGTAGCTCACCCAACCGTCGCCTCCTGTGCCACGATTCGTTGCCAATGACTCGGCTCGAGGCGGTGACCACACTCCAGCAGATCTTCGCCACCGAGGTTGAATGGAACGGCGCCAGGCGATCGTGGGCTCGCCACATCCGAACACACGCCGCCCGGACGGCGCAGTCTGGTTTCGCGGACGAAGAGGAACTTGTCCAGCCCGTACTCTTCCCGGCCTTCGCCCGTGCTTTGCTCGGTTTCCATGTCGGTACCGACTTAGCGGCGGAGAGGGGAACACACCAGGGCACGCCCGACTTCACACCGGCGGACCTCGTCACCCACAACTTTGTCTTTGAGACGAAGGGAAGCGTCGAGGGCGTTGGCCTCGCGGCCATGAACGGTCACCGCCAGCAGGTCACTGGCTACCTGCAAGGCCCAGTGAATCTCGTAGTGGTTACGAATCTCGTCGGTCTACGCGTCTTCGAACGCGACGCAACCGGCCGCGTGGCGGAGCGCGCGGACCTCTCGGTCAACCTTCTGGCTTTGACTGAACACGATCCCGCCTCGGCGGCGTCGCTCCCAGAGGCAGCGAGACTCGCCGCCTTCGTTGACCGCTTCTCACGACGCACCCTCACCACCGCGGAGAAGATCGTCCGCATCCGCGGGGCACCGTCTTGGCGTCCACCCCTTGCGATCGCTAACGCCGACTGGCTCATCGCTCGCATCACGCGAGTTGTCGACCTGGTTCGTGCAGACGTCGAGGCCACCGTCGCCCAAGCGCTGGCCGACCGCAGCCGCACAACCGAGGACGAGCGGCGCAGCATCCTCACCGAGTTGCGCCAGCTCTTAGTGCGTTTTGGTCTCTCTATCGATGACGCCGAGGCCTTCTCCCTACCGGACTTTCTCAACGCCGACCTTCCAACACCCGAGGCCAAGGCTCTCCGTCAGTACGCGGCGCATCTCGCCTACTGGTTGACGACGAAGTTGGTGCTCGTTCGGATTTGGGAGGATCTCGGCGTTCTCCAGCCAGCGACCCTGTATGACGGGGGTTTCGATCGGGCCCTCACCAGACTCGACGATCACGTACTCGAAGTCGTCAGCGGGGCCTTCTCAGCGGCCGAACATCACTACCGCGCGCTCTTCCTTGGGCGTCCGGCCTTCAGTTGGTATGAGATGCCGCAAACTGTTGCTGTCGATGTCATCTACGAGTTGGCCATGACGTACTTCGGTAGCGTGGAGAGTGACGTCCTTGGCGAAGTCTACCAGCAAGTGCTTGAGGGCATCGACCGGAGGCTCCTGGGCCAGTACTACACGCCGCGGGACGTCATCCGTCTGATCTGGGACCTTGTAGGCACTTCGGATGTTCTCGATGCTGCTGATACGAGTGACCACGCACTTCGAGTGCTCGACATCGCAACGGGATCCGGAGGCTTCCTAGTCGAGGCCGCGAGCCGTCTCCGCCACCGGGACAAGGCTTATCTTGCCAGCGCCAGCGCTGCGCAGCGGCAAGCCTACGCCGAGTCTCTGGCAGACGGGCTCAACGGCATAGAGCTCCAGCGGTTCAGCGCCTTCGTCGCGGAGCTGAATCTCCTGATCCAGTTCAGCCACATCTTCGCGCCCGGGCCGCAGCTGCGCATCCCCGAGCTGGCCATCGTGCCTGCCGACACCCTGTCGCTTCACGACCCAGACCAGCTCTTTCCCGACGATCCCGCAATCGTCGCTGACGACTTTCTTGTCGATATCACAGAGCGTCGAGCCCGAGCCGTCCGCATTCGGGATGCGCGCGGCAGCGACTTCGCGTTCGATATCGCAATCGGCAACCCTCCCTACATCGGCGAGAAGCTCGCGGCTCCGCTGCTGCGACGGACGAAGGAGCGGTATCCATATTGGACACAGTTCTCCGCACCGCATCCCGACTATCTGTACGGTTTCCTCATCGTCGGAATCTCCAAGTTGCGCGACGGTGGTCGCTTTGGCTTCATCACGACTGAGTACTGGTTGCGCGCGCAGGGAGCCGCACCTCTGCGCCGATACTTGGCGGAGCGCTGCATCATCGAGCGACTGATCCTGTTTCGTGATCTGCGTCTCTTCCCGGATGCGCCGGGTCAGCATTCCATGGTCATAGTGGGAAGGCGCATTGCCAGCGTTGACCCTGCAGTCTCCCGTGAGCGCCCCCTTGTGACCCGCTACACAGGCCCAAATGTGGACGGCTCTGCCCGCCGACGGGTGCTCGACGAAATGGGGAGAGGCCGGAACCTGCCCTCACAAGGAGTTCACACATTCCCGAGCGCCGCCTCACCAAATCAACTCGGGGCAGGTTCGTGGGCTGAGGTGATTATGACGCGCCGTGAGGTCGCACGTCGACAGGCCATCCGAGGGCGCCCGCAGCTGGGGAGTCTCGCCGTGACAGAGGGGGTAATCGCGACCCCACAGAGACTCCGGCCGGCCAAAGAAGGAGCACTCCCCGGGGATGTCATCAGCGCCCTTGGAGGTCCCCGTTCCAGGGCTGGTATCTTCGAACTCACGCCGGCAGAGGTCGGCGCTCTTCCCCGGCTCATTGGAAGGCAGGTTCTTTCTCCGGCGGAGGAGCTGGCCTTGAGGCCAGTTCTTGAGACCGCGGACGTCTACCCATACGCGGCCATTTGCCGCAACGATGCGACGAGGTATATCTATCTCCGGTACGACAATCTCGCGATTGCTCCGGGGTTAACCGACGACCAGGTACTCGCCCTCGGTTTTCCGCCGAGCTTCCCTGCATTGGAAGCGCATCTCGCCCGCTTCCGACCGCTCCTTGAGGAGGTGGTCCGCGGTTACCGAGCAAGGCGACCCTGGTGGTCCGTGCATCGGTCTAGGGCCGAAGTGGTGGACCAACCCGTCGTACCGGGTGCGCACTGGGCTGACTACTGCGTCACCACCCGATGGGGCGCTGGCGAACGCCTCACCGTCGGCCTAGCTCCCCAGGGCACCCTACCGGCATCAGGTCTCCACGCGTTGAGGGGTCCGAACTCGGGCCAAGCGGCCTACTTGTGCGGCCTTTTCAATTCGACGCCATTTCAGCAGCTGGCCGAGACCCTCCCACCCGGCCAGATCCGCAGTGCGGACCTCACAGCTCTCGGTATCCCCTTGCTAGCAGCGGCGGACATGGCCGCCATCGCCGGAGCTGCCACCACAGCCGCCGACGCCGTCAGGCAGCTCGTGGCTGGGCTAGGCGCGCGGTTCCCGCAGCTGCGCGAGGCGATGCGCAGCGGTCCTGACTTCGACATCGCTCCCGATGGCCCCTGGGTACCCGTCCTGAACCCTCGATGGGTCCAGCTACAAGCTGCGCCATGGGTAAAGTCGTTCGAGCACCATGGTCGACCGACCGCTGCTCTGGGCGCTTCCTCCGTCAGTGAGACCCTGTTCGGCTTGGAACTCGTCGGGGTCGAAGACCGCCACGGTAGAGGTGCGAGGGTCAGCGTAGTACTCCAGCGCGGCGTATCCCAGGGTGTCATCGCGGCCTTGGGAGCTTACGCGGCCGGTCTTGCCGCGGCAGGATCGCAGCTCCAAGACCTCCTCGCTGCCCCTGTCCCGATCGACGTCGAGGACATCGTCCGCGTCCACGCGGCAGACATCGCTTCGCTGAAGGCTGTTCATGCCGTCTACCGCGACGCCCGCGCCACTATTGACGCTCTCCTCTGACGTCACCCGGGCTTTGAGACCACTCGCGAACTGCCCGGGTCAACGTCAGGCGCTCGCTGATGAAGTACGGGATCACACCTCTGCCGGTATCTGATAGCGAGCGACAAGTGTAGGTCGTGCCACGATCAGGCAGTTGAGTCCCGCTACGACTGTCGGAAACGCAACGTCGCGGCTAACCTCCCTCAGGCCGCGTGCGGCCCGGCGGGGAATCACGGCGCCACCTCTCGTCTAGTGTCCCATCGTCGCGCACCGGGATAATCGGCTCCCTGATGCCTCCCCATCGGGAAGTCGCCTCCGCCACAGCCGCCACGAACTCCCCAACTGAACCCGCGTGGATCAGGTAGGCCAGGCGGAGCGGCCGTAGGTCGACATTCACGAGGGCCGGGCCGAGGTCGTCATCGATCA
>PLTL01000150.1:0-7752 GCA_003164475.1 Candidatus Dormiibacterota bacterium
ACGAGGAGACCGAGGCGCTGATGGCCGATGTCCGCGCTGCCCTCTATGGGCAACAGCGGGCTGTTGGCGCCCGGTGAGGACCTTTCGCCGTTCTTCGCACCATCCGGAACTGCCGCACTATTCAGCGCCCTGGTGAGAACGTCCCGACCCGTCCCAGGCCTCAGAGCCCGCGATCGCCCGACCGGAGCGGAGGAAGATCGACGGGCTCCCGGATCTCGGCGTGCGCGCGGGCCCCGCGCTGTGCGAGCCGGTCGGGGGGCACGACGGACGCCGATGATCGTCCATCAGGCATACCGCTTTGCCCTGGACCCGACCGCCGCGCAGCAGCGGGCGCTCGCCTCCCACGTGGGCGCGGCCCGATTCGCCTCCAACTGGGGGCTGGAGCCCGTCGGGGTGCCGGCGACGGCACTGGCGAGGTGCTCCGGGTGCAGCTCGTGATGTCCTCCATTCTGAACCGTGTGAGGCGAATGGCAGCTTCTCTTGAGCCTTAGTGAAAGGAGCCCCCCGGACTGGGCCGAGAACTGCTCGAGTCAGGCGGCGACGCCGCGCCCGGAACACGCCATCGGCGAGTGGCGATGACATCTCTGCCGTAGACTGCTCGCCGATGAGCACGGCGCCCTCCCCACAGCCACCACAACCAAAGCGGCTCGAGCTCAGGTTCCACGGTCGGGTCATCGACCACCTGGGTATTCAGATGTATCAGAGTCCCGTCGCGGCGGTCGCGGAGCTCGTGGCAAACGCCTGGGACGCCGATGCGGACAACGTCCGAATATCCCTGCCCCAGACGATCCAGCTCGATGCCGAATTCGCCATCGCGGATGATGGCGTCGGGATGAGTTTCGCGCAGTGCCAAGACCGGTTCCTGGTCGTAGGCTACAATCGGAGGGGAGACGATCCTGCCGCGCACACCGATCGCGGCCGTCCTGTCCTCGGTCGCAAAGGCATCGGCAAGTTCGCAGGCTTTGGTATCGCGAGCAGACTCGACATCACCACGGTCAGTGCGGAGAACGGCGAGATGACCCGCTTTCATCTCGACCTCGAGGCAGTAAGGTCCGGCAAAGAGTACGCAGACCCTGAGCCCATTGACATTGATGTACTCGAATACCTGCCGCCAGACGACGCGCGACGTGCCCAACACGGTACGACTGTCCGCTTGAGCGGCTTAACTATCAAGCGGCGCAGCAGCCCCGAAGCCTTCGCGCGGTCGATGGCGCGTAGGTTTCTCATGCACGAACAGGTCGAGGATTTCAAAGTCTTCGTCGACGACTTGGACATCTCAGCCGTCGGCGACGAAATCGGCAGCGTCGAGTTCGAGTACCCTCGGGACCTGCCGCCGGAGTATCGAGATGACGTCGCTACCCGGGACGGCTGGGGCGACGAGACGCTGCCAGACGGCAACGGCATCAGCTGGCGCATCGTCTTCTACGGCAAGCCAATCAATGAAGAAGAGTTGACGGGCGTGGCCGTATTCGCCCACGGGAAGCTGGTCCAGAGGCCATTCTTCTTCAACCTAACCGGCGGGCTCGGTGGACAGCACGGTCAGGCATACCTGTCAGGGCGAGTTGAAGCAAGTTTCCTCGACGAACAGACTGAGGATCTGGTCTCTACGGAACGCCAAAGGGTGTCGTGGGAGCACGAAACCGCAACACCGTTGCTCGAGTGGGGTCAAAGGCGCGTTCAGCAGCTGCTTCGCCTGTGGCAGCAGTCTCGGGCGGAGAAGAAGGTGGCAGCGCTTACCGAGCGTCTCCGGCCACTCGGCGAGCGACTTGGACGCCTGCCAACCGAAGAGCGCCGCGTCATCGAGCGAGCTCTCCAGAACATAGCCAGGGTATCTGCGCTAGACGACGATTCGTTTGAGCGCATCGCTCGTTCGGTGCTGACCGTGTGGGAGGGGGGTAGGCTTCAGGGTCTTATACGTGAGCTGGCGGCCTCGGAGAGTTTCGACGACACCAAGTTCATCCGACTGCTCACGGAAGTGGATGTCCTCACCGCGCTGCATACGGCCGAGGCGATCCGAACCCGCCTCGAAGCTATCCATGCCCTGAAGGCCAAGATCGCGGGCAAGGAGCTTGAGAAGACCCTACGAGATCACGTCGCCCAACACCCGTGGCTCATTGCGCCGGAGTGGGATACATTCCGAATCGAGAAGAGAGTCGATCACGTCCTTACCGACGCGGCTCGCACGTCCGGTATCGACAAGGATCCCGAATGGGAGGGGCGCATCGATCTCGTTCTGTCGGCTGGCCGTGATCTCCTGGTCCTGGAGTTCATGCGGCCGGGAGTCACGCTGGACTGGAACCACGTGGAGCGCTTCGAAAGGTATGTCCGGCTGGTGCGTGCGCATCTCGAAGGTCTCACCGGTTCGCCGTTCTATCAGGGGCGCGCCACGGGTTACGTCATCGCCGACAACGTCTCGCGCGACGGAGCATTGGTCGACAAGCTGAACAACCTCGCGCAAGACGGGATGCTTGCGATGGACTGGGCGCTCCTCTTTTCCCGCGCCGAGGCGTCTTGGCGCGAGTTCCTCGACATTCTCGTCGAGCGTACGCCTGAGGACCCGCGTCTCAGGGGGGTCGCAAGCGGTGCCGTTCTCCCGGAGGAGGCGAGCGACGATCAGGGAGCCGAGGGTCATCCGCCGCCAGGTGCAGGTCGTGAGGCGGGCCAGCCGCGTTGATCGACGGTCCCCGGCCGATCGACTGACATGCGCTATGCAAGGGCGCGCGAGCATTCGGCTACACCACCGATCTCTGACCCTCCAGCGAAACTGACGACCCTATCACCGCGCACGAAGAAGGCTCCGAGCACCAACCCGGCCCGGGCCAGCGGAAGTAGGCGCTCGACGGCGGACACCAGCGGGTAGCAATAGCGGGTCGCCGACGAACTACGGCGCCTCGTCTCGGCACCGACAGCCCCGCGAGCGAGATGGCCGCCGGCCGGCCGGCCGGGAAGTTATCCACAGAGTCCACCGCTGTGACGCTCCACGGACCCGCGAAGCGCCGTCGTGCGGTCACTCGCTCAAACGGCTCGCGACGCCAGCTTCGCTGGAGTGCCCGCTAGGAAATGGACGCCCGAGCCATCCCCTGCAGCGTCGAGATCCAGACCTCGAATCTCAGGGCGCCCCCCGTCAAAGTCTCCGTCAAGTAGTTGTGCACCTCGGGTGTCGTAGCCACACCGATTACACTTCGTGCCGTTCTGCCCGCAAGAGCGCCGCGGTGCGCGAAGAAGTTGCGAACTGCCCGCAACTCCTCGAGAGGCGCTGGCGTCGCTCCGAGCGCGGCTGAGACGGCGGCGAAGTTGGGGATTCCGAGGCGGTTCGCCGCATCGATCGCCTCCGTCGGATCGAACCACTTTGGTTGCCAGTATCCCGGCTTCCTCGCTCGCCCGGCGAACGTCGCCCTCAGCCTGTCCAAAGCCACTCGGGGAGCGGCGTATCTTCGCGCAATCAGTACGCCGCTTGTCGTCCGTACCGATCCGACCGCTGAGAGTAGTACGAGATCTTGACTGAACGCTCCCCATCGGTCCTGGAGTTTGACCACCGCGCCCTCGCGAGCCAGTTCGTGACTTGGGCTGCAAGCGCTCGTGAGAGGGGCCCTGGTAGCCGCAACAAACGCCGAGCCAATGTCAGACGAACTCAGTAGGAATCCTGCGTACAGTCTGGCGAGCTCCACGGCCTATACAGCAGGCTGACCCTGAACGGCTTCGAGGTAGACCGGGAAACGTAGCCGACGAGAGGCGATTCTTTGGGTGGACGAGCGCGATGCCCGCCAAAACGCACGAGCTCTTTCGCTGCCGCTCGGATCGTCCTGGTCGATCAAACGCCCGAGCTCGTACAGAGCTGCAACGATGACCTCGGAGTCCGCGAGGTCGGCCTGTTCGCTTAGAAGGGCGTCGAGCTCGCCGCGCGGGATACCCACCGTGGCGCAAGCGACCGCCGCAAATACCATTAGGAAGTGAGGTCCGCTGTGCAACGGGGTGTCAACCAGCGGAGCTCTGAGCTCATTACTGAGCCGCGGGAGAATCTCCTCAAGAGCCGCCTCCACACGTAGCCGATCGAAGCCTCCGTTGTACCTCTGGTAGAGCGCGTCGATTCTCGGCTGGCCTCCGTCGTGGACCCCCTCAAGGAGGATGCCAAACATCTCAGCCATGAGCGAATCGTTCAGGAGACGCACGCGTTCTCGCGTCGATACGACCCGCAGGTCCTCCCAAAGGACCTTCCACTTATTGGATGCCTCGTGCACCGCCCACTTGAAATCGCCTTGGTACTTAGCATGACGGAGCTCGGGTGGATTGACTGGGACGGTATAGGAGTTCAGGCGAGCGAAGATCTCGAGGACGCTGTCGTCAGATGCATCGATCAGCTGATCAACGCTGACCCTGTAGCCAAGAAAACGCTCCTTGAGCTCGTCCGGCAGTGAGGAGTAGCGAAGGCCCTGAAACTCCTTGGCCCTAACGCCGAGCGCAAACTTGTCCTCCGCAAACTCGATGATCGTGCGAAGGCGCTGCTGGCCGTCGACGATCTCCCGGTAGGCACGCTGTGTTTGGAGATCTACTGACGTCCGCATGAACACCTTGGGCATAGGCAAGCGCCTAAGCACGGTGTCGATGAGATACGTCTTGGCTATGGTGGGCCACACGGACTGCCTCTGAAACTCCGGATTCAGCTTCAACTGCTTCTTCTCGTTCCAGTCGAGAAAATCCGCGACAGCGAACTGTTCCAGATTCGAACTGACCACCACCGATGCTCCTATTTGGCGAGATAGGTAAGTTGCGGGTGGATCACCGCACTGCCCGGGTCATTATGTGCCGCCAGCGAGCTGTTTGCGGCTCGGCGCAAGCAATCGCAGTGGCTCCTGGTGATCTTCGCGCGGCCGCCGATTCGCAGCCTCGGAGGCTCAAGTTGTGGATGGTGGCGCGATTCACCGTTGCGCTCAGTACGGTGGGTTCAGACTCCGCCCGGCCACCCTGCTCTACCGCGACCAGGTCCCCAATGGTCCGCCTGGCACGGCTCCACGTAACCGCGGCTCAGTTCCAGAAGTTACGTATTGAAAAACTCCGGTTGACGTTCACTTCAGCCGCGCGTATGATACTGCTGTGTCGGACACGCGCCATCGCCTCGTGGAATTGCGTCACGACGCCAAACTCACCCAGGAGGAGGTGGCCCGCCGGGTCCGCGTTTCCGCCCGGAGCGTCGCCGCATGGGAGAGTGGCTCAGCGCTACCCCGACGAGCCAATGAGCGGCGGCTCGCGAAGGCTCTCGGGGTTCGGATTGATGATCTCCGTCTGAGCCGTTCGGATACCGTGAGTGAGTAGGCCAAGCAGCGGCCGTTCCGCGACGTCGGTGCCGTTCCAGCTTACGTCTCCGTCGGCTCTCTCCACCCCTTCAGCGGCCGGTGTGATGACCATGGTGGACATCTTCGCTGGCTGCGGCGGCGGTAGCCTGGGCCTGCAGCAGGCTGGGTTCAAGCCTGTAGGTGCGGTGGAAATCGATGAGCGGGCAGCAAGTGCCTACCAGTACAACCTGGGATTGCGACCGATCACGGCCGATGTTCGGCGCGTCCGAGCATGCCAGCTCGTCCCTGATCGGACTGAAGTCACCTTGGTCTTCGGCTGCCCGCCGTGCCAGAGTTTCACCACTCTGCGCCGCGGCACTGAGATCACCGCCGAGGACCGACAGCGGTACCAGCTGATCGGCGAGTACCTACGACTCGTCGCTGATCTCCGCCCGCGACACGTCGCCTTCGAGAACGTGCCGGGCATGCAGTTCGCCCGCAGAGATCGTCTGGCTCGGAGCGGCAAACGAGAGATTCACCCGCGGCTTAATCGGCTTGTCGGCCGGCTGCATGATTTGGGCTACGACGCCGAGTGGGATATCCTGGATGCGGCCGACTACGGCGTTCCCCAGCACCGACGTCGCCTAGTCGTGCTGGCAAGCAGGGTGGCGAAGCCCCGACTTCCCGCGAGAACCCATGGCCCAGACGCCGCTGCGCCATGGCGCACCGTCAAGGAGGCCATAAGGGATCTGCCCGCGCTCAACCGGGGCGAGGTCGACCCGGCTGATCCCTACCACGCCGCGCGCAGGCACTCATCCATTGCCATGGAGCGGCTGAATGCGCTAAAGGAGGGTCAGGCACGCGCTGATCTGCCGGAGCGTCTTCAGCTTCAGTGCCACAAGGACCACGACGGCCACTACGACATTTATGGACGGATGTGGTGGGACCGCCCGGCACCGACGCTCACGTCTGGGTGCACCAACGTGACGCGAGGGCGATTTGCCCATCCTGAACAGCCTCGCGCCATCACCATCCGGGAGGCGCTGCGCCTGCAGTCGTTCCCGGACGACGCGCGTCTGAGCGGCGGCCACGAGGCCATGGCCGTGCAAGTCGGAAATGCCGTTCCTCCCCTGCTCGCCTGCGCCATCGGGCACGTCATCGCTGAGATGGAGGCCGAGTCGCGCATGTCGGAGAGCGTGGCATGAGCTCGATCGCGCTCTCAATGCGCAGCCGCCCCCCGTCGGAACCCGAGCGCCGAGCGGGAAGACAGGGAAGCCCGGAAGCGAGCACCTCGTGGGCCTCCACTCCGGCCATCCGCAAGACGATGCAGGGATGCCGATCGCGCGACACGGCGCCCGAGGTAGCCCTCAGATCCGCGGTCCACCGCTTGGGACTGCGCTTCTTCGTGGCCCGACGACCGATCCGCGATCTTCGTGCCACGGCCGACCTGGTATTCCCGACCCGCGGGGTCGCGGTCTTCATGGACGGCTGTTTCTGGCATGGATGCCCTGAGCATGGCGAGATGCCGGTCCGGAACGCGACCTATTGGCGCACGAAGATCGAGGCGAATCGCCAACGGGACCGGGAGGTGGACAGGGCCCTCGCCGAGCATGGATGGTGGCCCGTGCGCGTCTGGGAGCACGTTCCCCCAAAGCTGGCGGCAGAGGAGATTCGCCAGTTTCTCGAGAGGATCGGGACGCCCTCCGAGGCCAAAGCCCGTCAGCCGACGGTCAATACTCGGGTGGCAATGCGCTCCAAGGCGTCGAGCACGCGCGCCAGGTCCGCGACCTGAGGGCCCGTGACCTCCACCCCCAGCTCGATGTGGCCGCCCAGGCCCGCCGNNAATCGAGCCGCGTTGCCAGTGCTCGTCACGACCATGACGTTCACACCTCGGTGGCCCGCCCCGATGAGCGGCTCGGTGAGGAACTCCACCGCCCTGGGATCGACGAAGGGAACCGCGAGGCGGATGTCCTCGGCGGCCCGGTCGACAAGGTCTAGAAGGACGCCAGCGGTTTGGCGAAGTGGCGGAGGGTGCAGCAGCGCCCGAAGATCGGGCGGAAGGGTCGCCACGGACGCCCAGCTCGATGCCGGCCCCAGGGGCAGGAACGAGTCCGCAGCCAGTTCTAGCGCGACGCCTACGGCCGTCGCCCGAGCAGGGTCCAGCCGTCCGTCCGGGTCCACGACGCCGAGCAGCCGGAGGTTTCCGATCCACTCTCCGGCGGTGCCCGCGCAGCCGGTTGCGCTCAGCACAGCCCGCAGCCCCGCCGTCTCGACGAGCCCTTGCACTCCCGCACGATCAGACAGCGCGCCGATGAACGCCGCCCAGCGATGCGCAGGCTCATCCTGCCCCTGGAGCGCGTCGTGGACGGCGCGCAGCGCGATGTTCACTGCATATCCAGGTCGGGCGACCAGTATCCGATCACCGTCCCGTCGGGCGAGCCGAACAGGTCCCAACGACTGATGAACCGATTCCAGGACTGGC
>PLTL01000150.1:7833-8827 GCA_003164475.1 Candidatus Dormiibacterota bacterium
CCCCGAACTCGGGCTCGCCGCGGGCGACCTCCTCGTCGGGGTCCCAGCGCGGAAGCTGCCCGTCCGCCGGATCGAGTTGGGCCGCGAACCAGCGGTGAGCGCCGCCTGCGTCGCGCAGCTCGGCCTCGGTCGCGGCACCGTTCGCGACCAGCCAACGTGCGACCCGCTCACGATCGAGCGCGAAGACGAGGGCCTCGGTTTCCGTCGGGCTCGCGTATATAAGGTTGGTGATCGCGCTCCCACGCAGCGCACGCCCCTTGTAGGCGACGAGGTCGGCCTCTCGTGCGCCGAAGCCGCCCCGCGAGTAGCCGATGGCGAGATAGGTTACCGGGAAGTCGTTGACCAACATGCATCGATCCGGATCGAAGCCGCGTCGTCGCAGGGAGAGGGGGTAATTGTCGTACCGGCTCGCGCGGCCCGCGCTGGTGGCCGTCTTCCTGAGTTGGGCGAGCGTCAGCTTCGGCAGCGCGAGCACCCGCTCGTACACCCCGAGTTGCTCAGCGAGCTGAGGACCTCGGCCGTCGTCCCCGAGAGGGTCGAAGCCGAGATCATCCTGGACGCGCTTGCGAAGGTCGTCGACGTCGACGGTGACGAACTGGCGCCGGAGGGCGTGGGCCTGCTCGACGAGCGCCTCCAGCCCGGTCGCCTCCATCGCCCGGATCGAGTCCAGCACCGCCTGCGGGATGTCGTTGCCCCCACCGTCGCCCGCCAGGGCCCGCGCCTCGTCTTCGGTGCATTCGCCCAGCCACCGGCCCAGGGTCCCGACCACGAAGCCCGGACGATGCGCGATGCGGGCGAAGTCCTCACGCGGAACGTTCACCAGCGTGCGTCCCTGACCCGAGTAGGCCGACGATGCCGTGTGCACCTGAGGCGACATCATCTTGTCCGTCCAGCGGCACCCCGATGTGTTGGGGCAGAAGGCCCGCACCGCTTGGGGTGTCCCGCACTCAAGGCACTCCCAGCGGAAATCCTGGAAGCGCGACACCTGGTCGTT
>PLTL01000089.1 GCA_003164475.1 Candidatus Dormiibacterota bacterium
ACCGACCACTGATCGAGGGTGATCGGCAGGATGACGACGTCGGCGGCAGCCGCGGCGCCGTCAGCCAGAGGACCGTGGCCTCCCGGAGTGTCAACAACCACATGGCAGTCCCACGCGGCAGCCCACTGCCGTAGGCCGTCACGGATTGCGTCGGAGAGGCGCCGGGGACCGGCTGGCGTCGGGACCATCAAGGCCGGCTGCCCCTCGGGCGTCCACGCCCACGCGGCCGCCTCGGTGGGTGCGCCGTCGAAGATGGTGAGGAGCTGCTCGTGAGACGGGACGAGCGGCGGCCGGCCCGCTCCCCCAGTGCGAGGGCGTGGAGTACGCCCCGTCCGCAGAGCCTGGAGAACCGGCGCTGGTCCCGACGCCTGCCACACCGAGGCGGCATGGGGGCCTGCCCACCAGGTGGTCGCCCCACCCCAGGGTTCCAAATCGACGAGAACTGCATCAAGCGCAGCTGCCAGATGGACGGCAAGGGTGGACTTGCCCACACCTCCCTTCCACTGGACCATCGTGAAAACTGCCACGGTGCGTACAGTACCGCATCTGGACCCCGCGCGGGACGCACAGGCCGTACGGGCTGCGCTGTCTGTGCCGCCCGCACCGCGACTACCGTACGTACCGGGCGTACCGTAATTCGCCGATCGATGCAGTTCCCTCACGGGCCCGGACTACCGACATCCAAGCGTTGGGCCGAAAGATGGCAAATGTTCCGCCAGCGTTCTCGACTTGCCACGGCAGATACACGGCTCGGTCGCGTCGGCTGCTCGCGCGCCGCGACCCTCTAGGGTGGCCGTCGTGGAGATTCTTCCTACAGCCACAGACCTCGCCGAGGAGGCTCTCATTCGATCCTCCGAGGGATGTCGGGCCCTCGCCGCCCTGCTCCTGGACGGCCCCGTCCAGCAGCTCTCGGGTCTGGCCCTCTCGGTGAGCGCCGCGGCTGCCGCCTTTTCCCCCGAGGACGCCGGACAGCACCTGCTCCTGGCCAGGGCCGAGCTGCTGGAGCGCTACGCCCGGCTCCTCGCCACCGCGGCCGACCAGCTGGAGCGCATCGAGGAGGCGCCCGTTCGCCGACTGCACCCGCGCTCGAGAGTCAGTCAGGACTGAGTGGGAGGGGCAGACCACCCCCCTTCGCCGTCGACGGTGACGGCGCCGTCGGCCCCAGCCCTACCGCCGAGGAACGGCCCCAGCTTCTCGTGGAGCTCCTCGAGGCTCGCGACCTCGAAGGCCTCCAGGGCCAGGGCGGTGAGCCGGTACCGGTTGGGCCGACGGCCCTCGCTGTCCCGGACCGCGGTGAGGAGGCCGGCGTCGACCAGGCGGCCGAGGAGAGACTCGCAGTCCTCGCCGCGCAGCTGCTCGAGCTGGCGTCGGGTGGCCTCCCGGTGCCAGCCGACATAGCCGAGGAGGGTGACGGCCTCGGGGGAGAGGGCGGCCCGCCGGCGATCGCTCAGGAGGCTGCCCAGCACCTGGAGCGCCGGCATCGCCGCCGCCAGAGGTCCAAGGCGGACCTCGACCGAGTCCTCGGTCATCGAGATCCCGCAGGCGGCGAGGCGGGGCGCGACCAGGGGCAGCTGCTCACGGACGGCGGTGGCGTGGATGCCGAGGGCTCCGGCCAGGTCGGTGATCGTGATCCGACCGCCGGAGGCCCAGAGGCAGGCGGCGAGGCGGACCAGGTGGACCTCGAGGACCCCCACCGGCTCGGGAGGGCGGAGCAGGATGTGGGCGGTGGCGTCCAGGCCGAGCCCGCGGCGGAGACGCTCGAAGGTGCGCACCGTGGGCAGCCGCCTGCCGCTCTCGATCTCCGAGATCACGGTGTGGGAGACGCCGCTGCGGCGCGAGGCCTCGCGCATGCCGATCCGGAGCATCTCCCGGCGGCGGCGGAGCTCGGCGCCGATCGGGCTCGACACCGTGGTCGCGGCCCGACGCCCGGGTGGCGCGGTGAGCGGAGCGCCGCTTTCGCCACCGGCCTCCAGCGCGTTCACGGCTGGGCATCCGAATTCAAGAACGAGCGGTCGTTGCTCACATCCGGGGATCATACGCGAGGTCCGGCGGCCTGCCGGTCGGAAAAGTGGGACGGTTGTCCCCAGATCACACACAGACCATAACGCACACTTCGCGTGCAGCCATGGGCCCACACCAGCGCCTGTACCACCCCGCGCACGCCGGCGAGCGGAGGAGCCCCATAGCTCCGGAGCTGCCCGGCGCTGTGGTCGGCCAGGTCCGGCGACAGAGAGGTGGGAACGGTGGGCAGCTTGGCTGTCCACGGTTTCCACCCCACCCAGGCTGTCCATGGCGGCGCCCGCCCGCAGCAGTTCAGCAAGTGGCGCCCGTCTCGATTGCCACCCTGACATCGGGGTTAATGCCACATAAACGTTCGTATATGTTACGTTGGCCCCGTGCGACGCGACGCCGTGGTCAGCTTGCCGCCTGTAAGCCCCGTACCGGCCATCGGCTACATCCGGGTCTCCACCGCCGAGCAAGCATCCAGCGGACTCGGGCTGGAGGCGCAGCGGGCGGCGATCACCGACGCCTGCCGGGTCCGCCACCTCGAGCTGCTCGACGTCCTCACCGACGCCGGCGTGAGCAGCGTCGCCGCCGACCGCCCGGGCCTGACTGCCGCTCTGACCGCCGTGGAAGCGTGTCAGCCGACCCAGACAACACTAGCGCGTCAGACGCGTGCCCGTGGGAAGGCCCAGGACGGGCGACAGCAGGCGGCGGCGCCCCCTGACACCTCCCCTGTGCTCGTCGTGGCCAAGCTGGACCGCCTGGCCCGCTCGCTGAGCACCTACGCCCAGCTCCTGGACCGCGCCCGGCGCAACGGCTGGCACCTTCTCGCGCTCGACGCCCCGGACGCGACGACGCCCCACGGCGAGGCGATGCAGGCGATGACCGCCGTCTTCGCGCAGCTTGAGCGGCGCCTCATCAGTCAGCGCACCAAGGAGGCACTGGCAGCCGCCCGGGCCCGCGGGGTCCAGCTCGGTAGGCCGTCTTTGGTCGACGACGCGACCGCGGCGGAGATCCTCCGCCTCCGGAGGCGACGGCGCCTCTCAGGGGAGGGGATCGCCCGTGAGCTCAATGCCCGAGGAGTCCCTGGTCCGACTGGAGGTGCCTGGAGCCGAGTCGCGGTGGGACGCATCCTCGCGGCCCACGGGGTGAAGCTGGCCCGCGGCCGACCGCCGTCGTGCCGGCCTACCGGACAGTCTCCTCGCAAGCGCCGAAGGCTACCCGCAGTCGACGAGGTGATCACCAGCGCGCGATGAGGTCGTCCTGGGTGAGGCCAACAACGGTGTTATCGCCGTCAAAGAACCCCCGGGCTGGGAAGCGTACGGTGTAGGTCGAATCAGACAACCAGCCACCGTCGCTCACCTCCAGCACGGTCCCGAGGCTGTCCTTAGGGACGTAGTGGCCGTCTTTCTGAATGTCCCTGGCGGCCCTTACCTCGATGCCCTTTTCGATGTCCATGCTTGCCCTCTTCCCCTGAAAAGCTCCGCTATGTGGCCACCGCGCCTCTCCCCACCAGGGCGGCCCGGGCGATAGGTGTAGTTGCTGGCGCGTAGCTTACTTTGCCCCTGGTGACACCGACCCGAGCACTGGGCCGCGTCGCCCCGACGCCGACCGCCCTGGTCGAAGAGCGCGGACGCCATCCATGAGGAAGGCGGATGATGGTGCGGCCGGCGGAGGTCGCCGCCGGCCCTGCC
>PLTL01000116.1 GCA_003164475.1 Candidatus Dormiibacterota bacterium
CCCGTGCATCACGAGCCAGAGGCGAAAGGGCGTACCGCGGGCGAGCTCGGTCAGGTAGCGCCACGACATCATCGTCAGGGCGTGGGCCCGGAGCACCACCAGGTCCCGAACCCCCCGCCGGCGCAGCGCGGCGATCGTGGCCGCTCTAACCTCCTTCGTCAATCGCCGCCACTCGGGATGGGATGAGTGCCCCACGGCTGAGAGGATGTCATGGCACAAGATGCCCCCTCCATGATTGCCCGGCGTCGGCGTTACCACCCAGCGGCCCTGCATGCACCCGCCGATTCGCTCGATCGCACGCTGCACCATCAGGTCGTCCTCCGGGTCGACGATCACGAAGCCTTTCGAGTCCAGGGGCGGCGACGCCGAGGTGCCTCGAACTCTACGCCTGCGCCGCATGAAGATCTCCGTCCCGATTGACTCGCGAGAGCACGTTGCGCGCAACCTCCTCGTCGAGGACTGCCCGGTTGGTTCGCCCTATGAACCGCCGCGCGTGGTCCGTGAACTTCGCCCACTCTCTGAAGTTCCCACGAGCGAACTCCGCATCCACACGGCTGATCAACGCCGCTGGCACGCCGGCGTAGATGGCATGGTAGACGGGGATGACCTTGAGCACCTCCTTGTGCTTCAGAGGAGCGAACCGGAGGTGCTCATACAGGCGCGACGACAGCATCGGCTCGCGCCGCAAGACCTCGTAGCACCCTGCACCTCCCACCAGCAGGAGCGCGAACTTCGTCCGCGGGTCGTCGTGGAGATACCGCAGGTACTCGAGGACTTCACGATTCAGCCACTGCGCTTCGTCGATGACGAGCAGCCGGACTCGCTCGGCCAACGCCGCTCTCAGGATGCGGTCGGTCTCAACCGGACTATTCGGCACCGCCGGGCCGAGCCCAAGATCGGTGTACAACTCGTGACGCAGATAACGCGTCGTGGGCCGGCTTCGGAAAGTGGAGCGCGTCCAACTCCCCTCGGGCTGGTCGGCGAGCGCCTGGTCGACCGCAAACGTCTTGCCAACGCCGGCCGGACCGTAGATGGCGCCCATGGCCCTCACCTCGACGATATCCTTGACCAGATCGGCGGTATCGAGGAGTTGCTCGGTTGCGATCGTGTTGGCCCCGACGATGCCCTGGTAATGGCCGGTCATCACAGTCATTCGGTATCTCCGTCGCTGATGGGCTGAGAGAGTGGACGGACCATATGCGCAGGGATGACGCTGTGATCAACCAGGCTCCGGCTAGGCGTCAGGCTACGGCTCGTATGCGGTTCTTCGCCGGGTTCTGAGTGCGACGACGGTCGGGGCTCAGTCATGGTGGCGAACCTCGCGCGACGCTTCTGCGAGGCCGCATGGTGCTGGCGTGCCAGCCACCTCGCCTGCTCGGCACGACGCGCCAGAAGCCGCCGGGCCTCCTCATGTTCGATCGCGTCCAATACCCACGCCGTGCACAGGTGCGCTCCCTGATAGAACACTTCCACAGACTCGTCGCGATGCGGCATGTAGCGGACCTCAACGCGTTCTCCAACCAAGCCGACGAGCTCGGCAGCGTTGTACTGCACCCCGGACATGCTGATCCCCTTCTTGGTGATGAGGCGCGTCTTACGCGCCAGCAGGAGGTAGCTCAGCCGGGCGCGCGGAACCTCGACGAGCGGTGTCGTATCGGCGCGCCACGTGCCGATCGGGGTTGCTCCGTGGAGGGAGGCGTGAGGGTGCACCGTGTTGTACTCAGTCGCGAAGTTCGCGAACAGCTCGACGAAATGATCCAGCGTGAGGAGGGGCGCCGTTTCGTCGATTGGCCGCCCTCCAAGTTCCCGGGGACCGTGTGTGAATCCTGGCAAGTGCGCCAACAGCATCACTTCGATGCTCTCGTGGAGACGCTCGACGGTGCCTTTCAGGTACGGCGAGTAGGGGGGGAGCGGGCGCGCATCGATCGCAAGTTCCTTCGCCGCGGCTGTCACCGCCCCGGCGAGGAACTCCTTGCCGCGATCCCAACGAATCGCCGCCGGGACCCCGCCGAACGGCCCATGGGGAGGCTCGGTAAGGATCGCGACGCGGAGCGCAGCGAAGACACTCTCCTGGCTGGGGATCTCCGAGATCGCCCAGCCGCACACGACCCGCGAGAACGCGTCGATGAACGAGGTGAGCCAGGGCTTCACCACCCGCCCATTCGGCAACAGCACCTCGACGGCCAGTTCGTTGTGGTCCGCCTGCCAGACTTGGTTGCGGTGGCTGGGCGCCCGCACCAGGTACGTGTCGAACTCGCGCCGAGCCTCCTCGCCTTCGGCCAAGCCAGCCAGTTGCCCCGGCGTGAGGGCACGCCGGACAGCCCGCCAGACCGTGGGAAGGCTCGGAGCACTGGGATCTCGCTCGCGGAGCGCACGATGGAACGCGGCAACGTTGCCTTGCCAGTACGCCAGTTCGGCAATGTCTTCCGGGGTCACCTCGAACCATCGCCTATGGCCCCCCGCCTTTCCACGAGCCGCCGCGACATTCGACACCCAGCGCCACACCGTCCGCTCGCCGGCGCCGAGTTCCTGAGCGACCTGCCGGACCTTGGCCCTGCTCAGCTGCCCCTGGTCTCGGAGGCCGGCCAGCACCGCTGTCGCGGCCGCTCTCCTCTCTCGGTCAACCGCTGATCGCTCGCTGGGCACCGGTCGCTCCGACGCCTCGGCGTGACGTCAGCCGGACCCGGAGGCGGCTCGGCTCCGAATCGAGGGTATTGTGCCCGAGAGCCAGTGCCATTTGGTGAAAAATCCTGCTGCCATTCTCGTGAAATCTCACAAGACTCGCCTGCGGCGAGCCTCCTTGTTAGTGGAGATATGGCGTCAGATGTTGCCCAATGACCCTACCGCCTACACAAACTTCTTCCGAAATCTGGTGCAAGACGGGCTTCTCGAGTCGACTGGCCCGAGGAGTGACTCGGACAGATTCGAAGTCACGCTCTGGACCCCAGAAGTTCGAGCGTCAACAGTGGGACACGACCTGGTCCAACTGGACGTCGATACTCGACGCTTTGCAGCGCTTATGTCGTCGTCAGGCGTACCCACCCGTGTCCAGGGAGGGTGGGAGGAGATCGATCTGTTCGAGGCACTCGATAGAATCGAGAACGGCCTTCGCGTCGTAGATTACAGACGCCAACCCTCCTGGCCAAGACCAATTTCGCCCGGAAAGGGTGGCCTTGAGGTTGTTCACGCTCAGCAGGGTGACTCGCTCAGCCTCGATTTGAGCGCTGTGGGACTCGTCCTCTCCACGATCAGTGCTGCTCCGGAGCTCTTTGCTGCCGCAAGAGCCGTCTTCAGGCGGTTTCCAATAAGGATCGAGTGGCGAGGTTTCCGTCAGGCTCATGACCGCACCGCGCAGGTCCAGCACCCGGCAGTGAGTCTTCCCAGCCGACTCTCTCGGCGCATCACGTACAAGTGGTGGCCTGACGGCGGAGAGGTGGTCGTGGAGGAGTTCCGTCCGTAGATGTCTAGCAGGCCAGGAGGGAGCTGAGGCAGCGGTGCCGGGAGAGATCGGCCCCGTCGAAGGCGAGCAGCACAGCGGCGGCACTCGGAACGGTGCTGCTCGCGACGGTGGAGGTATTGAAACAGCTCGCGCTGAAAGTCGTCGTACTGATTGAAGGTGCAGCACTGACGAAGATGGACGATGAGCGACTCGACGACCTTGACGTTGTGCTCGTGCGCCGGGTGTCGCATGACGCTGAGATGGTCGTGGTCAGAGAGATCGCCGACGAAGCTCGACGCCATGGGTCATCCCGTCCGGTGGCCAGTAGTGCGGGGAAGGCCGGCGACGGCCGTGTCTTCGCCGTCGACGGTGACGGCTCCATCGGCCCCCGCCGTGCCGCCGAGGAACGGCCCCAGCTTCTCGTGGAGCTCCTCGAGGCTCGCGACCTCGAAGGCCTCCAGGGCCAGGGCGGTGAGCCGGTACCGGTTGGGCCGGCGGCCCTCGCTTTCCCGGACCGCGGTGAGGAAGCCGGCGTCGACCAGGCGGCCGAGGAGAGACTCGCAATCCTCGCCGCGCAGCTCCTCGAGCTGGCGTCGGGNNGCACCTGGAGCGCCGGCATCGCCGCCGCCAGAGGTCCGAGACGGACCTCGACCGAGTCCTCGGTCATCGAGATCCCGCAGGCGGCGAGGCGGGGTGCAACCAGGGGCAGCTGCTCACGGACGGCGGTGGCGTGGATGCCGAGGGCTCCGGCCAGGTCGGTGATCGTGATCCGACCGCCGGAGGCCCAGAGGCAGGCGGCGAGGCGGACCAGGTGGACCTCGAGGACCCCCACCGGCTCGGGAGGGCGGAGCAGGATGTGGGCGGTGGCGTCCAGGCCGAGGCCGCGGCGGAGGCGCTCGAAGGTGCGGACCGTGGGCAGCCGGCCGCCGCTCTCGATCCCCGAGATCACGGTGTGGGAGACACCGGTGCGGCGCGAGGCCTCGCGGATGCCGATCCGGAGCATCTCCCGCCGGCGGCGGAGCTCGGCGCCGATCGGGCTCGACACCGCGGTCGCGGCCCGACGTGGTGGCGACGGGATGCACGGCTGGCTGCCACCGACCTCCGCCGCGTTCATGGCGCGGCCTCCGAGTTCGACAAGGAACCGCCGTTCACCATGTCCGCAGATGATACGCGAGGTCCGCCGGCCCGCCGGTCGGAAAAGTGGAACGGTAGTGCACAGATGATGGATGCATGATAATTCACACTTCCCGTGCAGCCATATCCGACTCCGCGTAATATGGCTTTCGTGCAGGAAATCGCCGCGAACGCACCGGGCTCCAGGGCGATGGCCCCGATCCGGCGCCTGCCGCCGCCGTCGGATCGACGGGACAAGCTCGACCACATCCACCTGGCCGCCCCCGAGGCCCTCCAGGCCCGGC